>DASXEX010000056.1:0-6656 GCA_036489905.1 Saccharimonadales bacterium (SeqCode) | reverse complement strand
CTAGCCCGACAAGCAGTACAAAACCAGCGCTGCGTACCTGCCTTGGTTAATCCACGTTTTTGTAGCTTGGTGCTGCACGTGGGACAGGCATATTTGTAGGCTCGTTTCTCATTCCCTTAGCGTAGCAAGACAGCGGCTACGTCGCCGTATTACGTGACCAATTAACTACCTCGTTTTAAGCCCAATTAACGTGTAGCGACATTAATTCAGTGCATTTAACAGAGAGAAAACGGGCTAAAAACCTCCACGAAGTGGCCTTTAGGTCTGATACTGCAAGGTTTTGTCAGGATCAAACCCGTTCGGGTGCTGCTTGTTGAAAATGGTAAGTATATTATTCGCCACCACCACGCGGTCTCCCGGCAATCCAACCACGCGCTTCACGAGTTGACTGCCCCGGTCGGTACCACACGCCGACAGAGCCTCTGCCGGTTCGTTCAATATAATTATGTCGCCGCGTTTCGGCACATAGCTATGCCCCGTCAGCCGGGCCTACGTCCGCGGTAGCTTCCAGACAAGCAAATGATCGCCGTTGTGCAAGGTTTGTTGCATGCTCACGCCTGAGACCTGATACGTTTGAAACACAAACGTAATAAACACAAATGCGAATACCAGTGCGGTGACAATTACGCCAACGACTGATAAAACTTCTTTTCTCAGCATCTTCTTACTGGGTTGTGACGCTACGCCAGAAACACGGGGGCTATTCCCGGAGGGAGGTTCAGATTCCTCATATGTTTATGAGCGTATCATATCACCAGACCAGTAAACTAGTGTACTTATCATGGAATCTGCAATCTTCAGGATTTTTGCGGGATGCGTGCCGAACGTAGCTTGCCGACAATTGCTTGGCGAAGCTCGTCTGCAGGACAGTTGGCCAGGTAGTCACTGTAAACAATGTATATCACATCAATTGGAACGTCTGGTTTTATATACGACCGTACTGCTTCGTAAATGCGGCGGCGGATACGGTTGCGCACCACGGCGGACTTGTGCACCTTTTTGCTCACCACAACCGCGACACGATACGTGGATCGCCGATTATTTGGCGCGTACTTGAGCAAGCAATGCGGCCCGCGCACCACCTTGCCGTTGCGGTACGCATAACGTAAGCTGCCGTAACCGTGAAAGCGATGGGTGCGACTTAGCATTGGCGACCTGCCTTTATAGATTAAACACTCTGGGGTACACGCACATGAGTGCAGTTTGTTCGAAAACCGAGCGCCGAAGCGCAGCGTACATTGAAGTACGTGAACATCGAAGCGTAAGGTTTCGGGCAAAGTGTGCCATGTGCGGGCGTTCAGTTTAGCTTAGGCCGAAAGCTTGGCACGGCCCTTGTTCCGGCGGCGGTTTAGCACCGCGCGGCCGGCTTTGCTGGCCATGCGCTTCATGAAACCGTGTTCGTGTGCGCGGTGGCGTTTCTTTGGCTGATAGGTTCGTTTTGGCATTTGTGACTCTTTACTTTAGTTCACTCTATTCTAGCTCACTCGGGCCGACTTAGTGAAATTGACAATGTTTAACCCACCAATTCTAACAAGTTTTCCACTGTTCGCCAAACACTTTCCACAGATTTATAGAGAACATCTTTGCTTGTGTATAAATTTACTCTTGGAGTTGATTTTGAAATATTTTTCGTTGGTGGTGTGGAAAAGTCGCTTGTTTTCCCGTATATTGTAGATACTAACGTAGCTGCCGGAGGGAACCATGCAACGTGACAGTGGCTTATGGCAAGCCGTACTGGGTGAGATAGAACTCTCTGTTTCACGTGGGAATTTCGTCACATGGTTCAAAAAAACCCAACTCTTGCAGCACACGGACGAGTCGGTCGTGGTCGGCGTGCCGAACGTCTTTATAAAGCATCAGCTCGAGAGCAAATACACCGATCTTATATTGAAGACACTCAAAAAAAATGGCGTGGAGCCGGGACGGATCGACTATAAAATTTCCCAGATAGTGCAACAACTGGTAGTTCCGGACGTGGAGCCGGAAACTCGCACGGTTTTTGCGCCGGCAGTCGCACCTCGCCTGATCGTGCAACAACGGAGCAGCAATTCCCTCACCCACAACTATCGGCAGGGCTTGAATGAGCGCTACACGTTCGAAAATTTCGTGGTTGGCTCGAGCAACGAGCTCGCCTATGCGGCGTGCCAAGCTGTCGCGGCCGATATTGGCACCAGGTACAATCCGCTGTTTCTATACGGCGGCGTCGGCATTGGCAAGACGCACCTTATCCAGGCCGCCGGCAACGCAGTGCTGGCCAAGAAGGCGCGGGCGCGGGTCGTGTATGCCTCAAGCGAGCAGTTCGTTCAGGAATTTGTCGATGCGCTGCGATTCAAAAAGACGACCGACTTTGCCAAACACTACCGCGGCGCCGATGTTCTAATCGTCGATGATATGCAATTCATCGCCGGTAAGGAAAAAGTGCAGGAGGAATTTTTCCATACGTTTAACGCGCTGCATCAAGCCAACAAACAGATTATTATCAGCAGTGACAAGCCGCCGAGCGAGATTCCGACGCTCGAAGAGCGTCTGCGCAGCCGCTTCGCTTGGGGTATGACTATCGACATGCAAAATCCGGACTTCGAGACGCGTTGCGCGATTATCCAAACCAAGGCTGGTCAGCACGAAATCCACTTGCCGGCGGACGTCGTCGAATATCTCGCCAATTTGGTACAGACCAACATCCGTGAACTGGAGGGCGCGCTCAACCAGCTGCTGGCATTTTGCGAAATGCGGAACTTAACCCCCGATATTATAACCGCCACCGGCCTGCTCGGCACTGCCAAAACGCGGCCGCGGCATCTGAGTACCAAGCAGATTATCGAACGCACCGCCCGGCATTTCCAGATTTCCATTGAAGAAATAATTGGCCCGAAGCGCGACAAAGACATTGTAGTTCCCCGGCAAGTTGCAATGTACCTGTTGCGCAGCGAGCTGCACCTAAGCTTCCCGAAAATAGCCCGCGAGCTCGGCCGCAAAGACCACACCACCGCCATCCACTCAGTCGAAAAAATTGAAAAGGAATCGCGCCTCGACACCAACATACGTGATGCTATCAAGGAAATCCGGGAGCGTTTGTATGTGTAAAACCAGCGAAAAACATGTGGGCAAGCTGTCGACATGCGACAAGTTGAACGACCTGTTTTGCACCAGCGCAAATAGTTTTACTCTGCGCCGGCAAACTTTCCCTAAAGTTTCGAACAAGTTGTGCGCACGGTTTTGCACCGCAATCCTAACGCCATACTATCTGTTTGAACAACTTTTATACCCAACTTCCACAGCCCTAATAATAAGAACAATAAGTTAAATAAAGAGTATTCTTATACTAGTTAGGAGCATAAGTCATGAAGCTGCAAGTCACCCAGGAAAACTTAAATCGCGCGCTCGGCACCGTGGCGCGAGTGGCGAATTCGCGCAATGCGCTGCCCATTCTGGCGAACATTTTAGTGAAGACGGTCAACAACCGCTTAAGTGTAGCGGCAACCAACCTCGACATTGCCATCACGCATTACATTGGCGCGAAAGTTGGCGAAGAGGGTTCGGTGACGGTGCCGGCGCGGCTGATGCAGGATTTTGTGAGCAGCCTGCCGGCGGGCGTGATTGACCTGGAACTTGATGAAAATAAACTACACATCACCACCGACCAGTACAAGTCCGTAGTGAACGGCATTGCGGCCGATGATTTTCCGGTGATGCCGGCGATTGAGAGCGGCACTTCGTGGACAATTGTGGGTTCCGTGCTCAAAAAGAGTTTGCAGCAAGTGGCTATGGCGGCCTCGACCGATGAATCGCGGCCGGTGCTCACCGGCGTGCTCATGCAAACTATTGACGGCAAATTATATATGGCCGCCACCGACAGCTACCGTTTGGCCGAGAAAAACCTCGGCGCCAACAAGCAGAACGTGCAGCTGCTCGTGCCGGTGAGCGCGATGCAAGATTTGCTCCGCATCGTCAGCGATTACGACGAAGACGTGAAGGTGACGCACGACGACCAGCAGGTGCTTTTCCAAGTCGGTGACGTGGATTTGGTGGCGCGGCTCATCGACGGCAAATATCCCGACTACCGCAAGCTCATCCCGCAAAAATTCGAGGTCGAGACGACAGTCAAGCGCGCCGACCTGCTCAACGTCACCAAAGTCTCCAGCCTGTTTGCCCGCGAAAGCGCCGGCAGCGTGACCATCAAAGTTGACGAAAAGTCGCAAAGCTTGAGCATCCATTCCATCGCCTCGCAACTGGGCGAGAACACGGCATCGGCCGGGGGAAAAATCGCGGGCAGCGGAGAAATTACACTTAACTCGCGCTACCTACTCGACGCGCTTCACGCTTTCGCTGGCGAAGATGTCAGTTTCTGCTTCAACGGCAAACTCGAGCCAACGCTGCTAAAAGATCCGGCTAGCGACGACTACGCCCACATCATTATGCCGTTGAAGAGTTAAAAACTCGTTTCCCTGTTAAAATGAAGCAGTAATGCTTGATAGTATTCGGCTGCAAAATTTTCGTTCGTACACGGATGAGTCGTTCGAGTTTGGCCCGGGCGTAAATATTATCGTAGGGCCGAACGCGAGCGGCAAGACTAACCTGCTGGAGTCGGTGCTGGTCGCTACGCGCGGCGGCTCGTTTCGGGCAAAGGATGCCGAACTTATACAGTTTGAAAAGCCGTGGGCGCGGCTGGAAACGCATGCACGCGGCGCCGCGCGTGTCGTGAAACTGGAGAAACAAAACGCGGCCACCAAAAAAACATTTGAAATTAACGACCAAATTTTTCAGCGCTTGAGTTTGCAAAAGACGATTCCGGCCGTGTTGTTTGAACCGAACCATTTGTCCTTGCTCACCGGCCCGCCCGAGTTGCGTCGTAACTTTCTGGACGATTTGAGCGAGCAAACCACGCCCGGCTTTGGCGCGACGCGCCGCGCCTACCGCCGCGTGCTGGCGCAACGCAACGCCTTGCTCAAAAAGGGTTTTACCACTGCCAAGCCGCAAGTGTTTGTGTGGAATTTGCGCTTGAGCGAGCTGGGTGGCCGCATTGCCGGCGAGCGGCTCAAGCTTGTTGAAGGAATTAACAAGTTGGTCAGTGAAACATACCGAGGTTTGTCGAATGCCACCGCGAACGTGCAGATTGAGTATCAGTCAAATTGCACAAGCGTGCAGTACGAGACAAGTTTGCTGCGTAACTTGGAAACAAATTTGGAGCGCGATTGCATACTCGGCTTCACCAACACAGGGCCGCACCGCGACGACGTGCAAATAATTTTGAATGATCGGGCGGCCGAAGAAACGGCCTCGCGCGGCGAAACCCGCAGCCTTATCCTGACACTAAAAATAATTGAACTACAATTGCTTGAAAAAGCCCGCGACGAAACACCGCTGCTCCTGCTCGACGACGTTTTCAGCGAGCTTGACGGCAAGCGCCGCCACGCCCTCACCGCGTACCTGAAAAACTACCAAACCTTCATCACCACCACCGACGCCGACGTGGTGCTCAAACACTTCACCGAATCGTGCAACATTATACCGCTGGGGTGATAGATAACTTCCACTAGCTAAAGATATTACGCAGCATTTCTAAAACTATACGCTGTTCATGGGTGGTCAGAGTGCCGATTTTGCGCCCAAGTCGCTCTTTCGAAACGGAACGCACATGATCACAAGCGACCGATGATTTGTGATGAGCCGAGCCAATGGCAAACCTGAATGGCCAATCTATAATCGTACTGGTTAGCGGGATGACTATGACAGTTCCCAAAACCTTGTTCATTGCATCCGGCGATACCACGACGCAAGGACGGATCTTTTGTATTTCATTCCCCACGGTCGGGTCGAGCTTCGCCCAATAAATCTCGAATCGCTTAATGTTCTTCGTCGAGGCCATCGGCAGCGGTCGCATCCCAGTCATCAACTTCTTCGTCATAGTCCAGAGCCTTGGGCTCTTCGGCTAGCACGCGCTTAATTTGTTCTTCCCACCCTTCACGCGGCTTACCAACCTGTTGGTCAGCCGAAGGGGCGCTCAGGATGATCTGTCCCTGCTTAACTTCTAGAATAATCGCCCCCTGGAGGCCGCTCATAGCCAACACGGGCTTGGACAGCCGCACTGCCATGCTGTTTCCGTCCTTAACCAGTTTTGTAGTGATAGTCGCCATAATGGGTACATTGTACCCACGGAACTGTAACTTGTCAATCATGCACTTCTCCAATCCACCCCGAATCGCACCATAACCAATAAGGACACCGCCGGTGCACCTGTAGACTAGTTATTTCCTACCAATAACTAACTACAAGGAGAGAAGCGATGTCCTACCACCAGCTTACTAAATACCAACGTAACGAACTAGGGGCGCTCAGGCGTGCAGGGCTCAGCATGCGGGCGACAGCCCGCATTGTAGGAGTCCATCATACGACCATTAGTCGTGAACTCCGCCGTTATCCTGCCAGTAATCCTGCTGGCTACCATGCGCGGGAAGCAAAACTGGCGTTACGGGCTAAACGCTCGGCCGCCAACCAGCATCATCGCAAGCTACCGACTAAGGAGCTCCCCCTAAATAACCCCAGCACTCTGCGGGTAGATTGAGTAGTTCCATTCCGGGTGGAACTTATGTGACTTAAGGTGTATGGAAGCCATCTGTTCGTCAGTTGGATGCTGTTTGAGGGCATAGCTTCCTGTA
>DASXEX010000017.1:0-5747 GCA_036489905.1 Saccharimonadales bacterium (SeqCode) | reverse complement strand
AACCGCGGAAACAGCATACCCTCTGGCCCAGAAGTTCTCGCCGGTGTAGTTGCGCTGCTTGCCACCGAACTCCCGGGCAACGGCAATCGCACTCTTGCCTTTCAGGAAACCAACCACCTCGGAAACTTTGTACTTTGGCGGGGCCAAGAATTCGGCGCCACTTTAAGAGGCCAATAGTCCAAAGCTTGTTCAAAGAACTCTGCAACTTTCAGTCGAAATCCTTAAGCTTGTGGCATAATAAGGCTGTATGAAGCCAGTATTGCCGAAACGTTTGCTCGCGCCGCGGATCGAGCACGGACGCTTGACCAGCCTGATCAACAGCATGGCCGACGGCGTGATCGCGCTTGACCGGCATTTGAAAATCGCCATGTACAACGGCGCGGCGCTGAACGTGCTCGACCTGAACAGCTCCATCGATGGCAAAGCAATTGGCAAAGTTTTGCGGCCGATTGACAAGAATAATCAGCCGGTCGATATCGGCGAGCTTATCAAGGGTACCAAAACGCCAGCCACCAACCGCGATTTGCGTTTGCAGTACGAAGACGGCAGCGTCATCAACTTATACCTCAACATTGCGCCGGTGCGCACGGGTTACGGCCGTGACGGACACGGCGGCTACGTTTTGCAGCTGCGCGACATCACGCGTGAAAAATCGCTCGAAGAAGAACGCGACGAGTTCATCAGCGTCGTCAGCCACGAGCTACGCACACCGATCGCCATCGCCGAAGGCAACATCAGCAACGCGCAGTTCATCGTCAACAAAACGACCGGCATCGCAGCAGTCAAGCAGGCGCTCAAAGAAGCGCACGAACAGGTTTTGTTTCTGGCCGACATGATTAACGATTTGGCAACGTTGAGCCGAGCCGAACGCGGCAAACTGACTGTCGACGTCGAGCCCATCAACGTGCACGAGTTAAGTCTAGAGCTTGCCGAAAGTTACAAAGCGGATGCTAAAGCCAAAGGTTTGCAGCTCAAAACCGACCTCGATCCAAAACTTGAGCTATTGCAATCCAGCAAACTCTACGTGCGCGAAATCCTGCAAAACTTTATCACGAACGCGCTAAAATACACCGAAAAAGGCAACGTTACGATCGGCGCGCGGCCGGCCAAAACAGGCGTTGAATTTTGGGTGAGCGATACTGGCATCGGCATCAGCCACAGCGACCAGGAAAAAATCTTTGACAAATTTTTCCGCAGCGAGGATTTCCGCACGCGCAAATCGGGCGGCACCGGCTTGGGGCTGTATGTCACGATGAAACTCGCGCGCTTGCTTCACGCCGAAATTTCGGTCGACAGCAAGCTCAACCACGGCTCCACATTCACCATATTCATCCCGAATTTACGATAAGCGTGGCAAACGGGACGGCACGCATGACAGGTACGCAGACGTTGCGGCCTTTCCAGGTGACTTCGGAAAATTCGTCTTTGTGTATTTGAAAGCTTGACAAAAGTGCTTGACTTGCCTGGGTAAAATGAGTATGCTTGACAAGTCGGAACCTAACAGCTAGTTAGGTTTTTTAAGTTTAGAGGAGACTTTAGTGGCCGACGAACCAGCAAAACCGAAGCGCCGACTGCGCGCCGCACCTGAGACGGTGCGTGAACGCGCCGGACGAACACAAGAAGCCGCCGGAAAGCCGAAGCGTACGCACAAACCGCGCAAAATTTTGGCAATTTTCGCGCCGCTCAAACCTGTCGGCCGCGTGTTACAAAAGTTCGGCCGCCGGCAGCCAATGTATATCCTTGGCCTTATCCTTCTACCGCGCTACATCCGCAACGCCTGGCGCGAACTGCGCCAAGTCACCTGGCCGAACCGCCGGGAATCGCTGCGGCTTACCTCGGCCGTCATCGTTTTCGCCACAATTTTCGGCATCCTCATCGCCCTTGTTGACTATGGACTTGATAAAGTATTTAAGAAGGTAATTTTAAAGCAATGAACAGCAACCGTTACGACACATCAAAACAGTGGTACGCCATCCACACGTACAGCGGCTACGAAGAAAAAGTCGCCGAATCAATCCGCCAGCGCGCGGAGTCTTTGGACATGAAAGACAAGATTTTCGCAATCCTCGTACCGAAGGAAAAAATGATCGAGATCAAAAACGGCAAGCGCCGCGTGGTCGAAAAGCGCATTTTCCAGGGCTACGTGCTCGTGCAAATGAAAATGAGCGAGGACGCCTGGTACATCGTCCGCAACACACCGAGCGTGACCGGCTTCGTCGGCAGCGGCACCGACCCGACGCCGATCGGCACCGACGAAATTGAGAAAATCCAGAAACGCATGGGTCTAGACCAGCCGAAGCATCAGATCGATTACAAACTCGGCGAAGTCGTCAGCATCACCGACGGCCCGTTCAAAGGTTTCGACGGCAGCATTTCCGAAATCGACGCCCAAAAAGGCAAACTCAAAGTCCTGGTCAACATGTTCGGCCGCGAAACCCCGGTCGAACTCGACGGTTTGCAAGTTAAGAGGGTCTAACAGGAAGTGTAGATTTATGAACAACAACAAACTCCTCAACCCTACAGCACTTACCGCCGCCGAAGGTTGTGGTAAGAAACAGGCCGCCAAAGTAACTGGCGCATTCTTGTGCAAGTATCTTAAAGGAGGCAGCCAATGCTGGGCCGCTGCTGCTCGTCAGTACGGCCAGCCAGGACCCACTACTTACGAAAGGATTGGCGGCGGGAGGGTGCCCGCCTACCTCCCTAATGACTACGCATGTCTAAAAGATATCTTAACAGAAGAGCCGCAACAAGACATGGGAGAAGATGGACAGGCAGTTGAGCTCAGTTAAATAGTATTGTAAACTAATGTTGTTACGCACTCCGGAAGGAACGCAAAGAGATTTATGGCAAAACAAGTTAAAGCAAATTTGAAGATGAAAATTCCGGCCGGCCGGGCTTCTGCCGCACCGCCGGTTGGCAGCACGCTTGGACAGTACGGCGTGAACATGATGGATTTCATTAACCCGTTCAACGAAGCCACAAAAGACATGCAGGGCGCGACCGTCACGACGCATATCACGGTTTATGACGACCGGACGATGAGCTTCCGCGTGGTCGGCGCGCCGGCGGACGATTTGATCCGCGCCAAACTGAGCATTCAAAAAGGCTCGGGCAAACCGAACAGCGAGAAAATCGCCAAAAAACTGACCGACGCCCAGCTCACCGAAATCGCCGAAGCTAAAGCCCACGACATGAACACCGACGAAATCCCTGCAGTCAAAAAAATGGTCGCCGGCACCGCCCGCAGTATGGGCGTGGAGATTGGAGACTAGCGGTGAACACCTACGAAATAAGCTATACGGCTCCCGTTTCATCTCAGGATGGCAAGTCTAATCCATTCACGAACGAAGCGCGAGACGGTTATGGTGATGATAGTGGCTTAGACAATACAGCAAGAGCACAGCACGAACAAGATGAAGCTGACCTACTACGTTCACCAGCTCGTGGTCAGGTCAGCCTTTACTCTGTCCAACGCCTTGAAGACACACCGGCTTTATCGTCCGAAGGTGACATTTAAAATTCGTAAACGTGGGAGGCGAAAGCCGCTGGCACCACGAAAGGAGTTATTATGGCAGAGGATGCCAAGAAAGTAACAAAAAAATCTACAAAAGAAAAAGAAGCTAAGGAAGCCGAGCTTGTCGTAGAAGCTGCACCGGCTATCGAAGAGGTGCAGACGGCTGAAGAAAAACCCGTCGAAAAAGAAGCTACCGCGAAAGCAGGCAAGCGCAGTGCCAAGGCAGTGAAAGAAGTCGAGGAAAAAGAGGCGAAGGAAGAGCGCAAAACGCAGGCAACCGATGAGGCTGCTGAAAGCAAGCCGAAACGAGCCGTCAAGCCGACACGCTCGCGGCTGGAACGGCGCGGCAAGAAATTTCGTGGCGCGGCAAAACTTATTGAAAAAGGCAAAACCTACAGCCTTGCCGAAGCGCTCGAGCTTGCGCAAAAAACCAGCACTGCCAAGTTCGACGCCAGTGTGGAATTGCACATCAATTTGAACGTCGACCCGCGCCACGCCGACCAGAACATTCGCGACAGTATAGTTCTACCGGCTGGTACCGGCAAGTCGGTACGTGTGGCCGTGTTTGACGACCAGAAAGTCGCCGGAGCCGATGTGTCCGGCATCGAAACGCTTACCAAGCAACTCGACAAAGGCGAATTCAACTTCGACGTACTCGTCGCCACGCCCGCGCAAATGCCGAAACTCGGCAAATACGCCCGCGTGCTTGGGCCGCGCGGCCTCATGCCAAATCCGAAAAGCGGCACCGTGACGCCCGACCTCGCAAAGGCGGTGAAGGAAGCCAAAGCCGGCCGCGTGGAATATCGCGTGGACAGCACCGGCATCGTGCACCTCGCCACGGGGAAGGTTTCGTTCGGCCAGGCAAAATTGCTCGAAAACGTCCAGGCCGTCCTCGGCAGCATCAAGTCCAACAAACCCGCATCCGTCAAAGGCATATACGTCAAATCCATCCATGTCACCACCACAATGGGTCCATCAATCACCATCGACCCGAACGCCAGCTAATCCGAGTTCGCGTATGACAGGTGCCGACTTCTTTCCCGATCAATAGACCTCTCTCCCAACCCCACCTAGTGTGCTACATTGTTCCCGGTAACTAAGGAAACAAAAACATGTAACAGAAATCTAAGAGCCTGACCAAATCCCCCCGCTAGCGATCTCACGGACGTAATGTCTCTCCATTGGTACACTTTGTTGTAGTAAGGAGGATTTTGCCATGTCCAAGCGTATGAAAACTTTCGTCCATGACTATCCTTCCGACCTGACCGGTGCCCAATGGACGAAACTCGAATCGCTGCTCAACCTTGATCCAAACGAACCAGCCCGAACATATAACGTCCGTGACGTTTGTGATGCCATCTTCTACCTCAACCGGACCGGTTGTGCCTGGCGGTATCTGCCCGGGGACCTGCCGCCATGGCGTCTCGTGCAGTATTACTTTTACAAGTGGGTCCGTACCCATACCTGGGAACGGATCAATGCAACACTGGCTCGTATGGTTCGCCAGCAAGAAGGTCGGGAGCCCGAACCAACTGCGGGTAGTATTGATGCCCAAAGCGTGAAGACCACCGAAAAAAGGGGGAGCCTGGTTGCTATGGCTTCGATGCCGGTAAAAAGGTCAAAGGCCGTAAGCGGCACGTACTGGTTGATACGCTCGGCCTGATCCTGAAAGCACTGGTGCATGCCGCAAACATCCAGGACCGAGACGGTGCAAAGCTCGTACTCAAGGACGTCAAGCGGGACCACCCGTTACTGGAAAAGGTCTGGGCGGACGGGGCCTACCGAGGTGAACTGATCGGCTGGGTCAAACAGTTGACCGGCATCGAGCTGGAGATAGTGAAGCGCAGCGATGATTTGCATACGTTCAAGATAGTGCCGAAACGTTGGGTCAGTGAACGGACCTTTGGTTGGTTCAACCGCTTCCGTATCCAAAGATTACGAGGAGCTTACCACCAACAGCGAGAGTATGATCTACAGTGCCATGATCCACCTGATGCTGAGGAGGCTATGTCCCTGTTAACAGGGGGATTTGGTCAGGCTCTAAGTTTGAGTCACTCTCATCGCTCAAACCAGCTCAGTTCAAACGGTTGACCGGTGTCAACCGTGACACCTTTACCCTTATGGTTGGTATCCTGCACAAAGCCGAGAAAGCTAAACGGCAGAGAGGCGGCGTACCGAGTAAACTCTGCATCGAAGACCGTCTCCTCCTGGCCTTGGAATATCTCCGGGACTA
>DASXEX010000045.1:0-4995 GCA_036489905.1 Saccharimonadales bacterium (SeqCode) | reverse complement strand
CTAGCCCGACAAGCAGTACAAAACCAGCGCTGCGTACCTGCCTTGGTTAATCCACGTTTTTGTAGCTTGGTGCTGCACGTGGGACAGGCATATTTGTAGGCTCGTTTCTCATTCCCTTAGCGTAGCAAGACAGCGGCTACGCCGCCGTATTACGTGACCAATTAACTACCTCGTTTTAAGCCCAATTAACGTGTAGCGACATTAATTCAGTGCATTTAACAGAGAGAAAACGGGCTAAAAACCTCCACGAAGTGGCCTTTAGGTCTAAATGGTGGATTTTTGGGACTTGATACGATCCTCCGGCCCTCAGGTTTAGATTGGGTACGTGGCGGTAAAAGCTGCAGTATGTGCAAGAATAGTTCCCAGTTCACTAATTTCCGCCACCAACAGAAGAACTCAAGTAGTTAGCCGTCCTCACACACAACTCTCTAGCGTATACTGAAGACATGGGCGAAGTAGCCAATCCCAAAAAGTTTGCGATTATTGATGGCAAGAGCGTGTTTTATCGCGGGTATTATGCGATGCCGAGTTTGGCGACGAAGGACGGGACGCCGACGGGCGGCGTGTACGGATTTGCGGTGTTGGCGCTTGAGGTTATTAAAAAATTGAAGCCGGATTACGTGGCGGTGGCGTGGGACAAACCGAAGACGAATATTCGCAAACGGCTGGCGCTGTATCCGGAATACAAAGCGGGGCGCAAGCCGCCGCCGCCGGATTTTTACGAACAAATTCCGGTGCTGCACGAACTTTTGCAAGCGTTTGGCTGGCCGCTGTACGAGCTGGATGATTACGAGGCCGACGATATTATGGGCGCGCTGGCGCGGCAAGCCTCAAAGCAAAATATCGAAACGTTGCTGGTGACGAGCGATCTCGACATGCTGCAAATGGTTGACGAGCTGACGCACGTTTTTGCGCTGAAACACGGCCTGAGCAACATCGAATTGTATTCGCCCAAAAGTTTTGAAGCCAAATACGACATCCACGTCGACCAATTTTTGGACATGAAATCGCTGAAGGGCGATTCGTCCGACAACATTCCGGGTGTGCCGGGCATCGGCGAAAAGGGCGCGATTGAACTGATCAAGCAATACAAAACGCTTGATGGCGTGTACGAAAATCTGGCGCTTGTCAAAGATTCTTTGCGCAAAAAGTTGGAGGCTGGCAAAAAGTCGGCCTACATGAGCAAAGAACTTGCGCGGATTTACGTCGACGCGCCGATCAAGCTTGACCTGGCCGAAGTCGACGGCAGCAAAATTCAGCCTGAAAAACTGCTCGACATGTTTCAAAAACTCGAATTCCGCACGCTCGCACGCCAACTGCCCGAAGTTATGCAAACGGCAATCGCGAATCATCAAACTGCCAGCAATGCGGCTTCGCTGGAGGTCGGCAAAAATGTGCTCATCGATAGCAACAAAAAGGCCGACGAGCTCAAGCTTGGTGACTCGAAATATTTTTATATTCACGCCCGATCGGCTGGCAAGCACGGCCGCAAGCCGGAAGTCTTGATTATGAGTCTGAACGGCAAAGACACGTATACGATTGATTTGCGCAAAGTCAGCCCGAAGCTCATCGTTGAGAATTTCAAAAACGTCCGGCCGCTCGTTGGCTACGACGTAAAATCGACGCTGAAGACGCTGCTGGCGCTCGGTGTTACGGAATTTCCAGAGGTCGGGCACGACGCGCTGATCGGCGCATTCTTGCTCAACTCGCTTCGACGTGAGCAAACTTTGACCGAGCTGGCCGAAGCAGATCTGCACTACGAAGGTTCGCTGTTCGAGGATTTGAGTCCTGAAGAAATCATGCAGCGCGCGCCGGAAATTATCGCCGTTATCAAAGCCTTGCACGAGCAACAGACGAGAGAAATGGCGTCGATTCCCAAAATTCCGGAACTTGCCAAAAATATCGAATGGCCGGTGGTTCCGGTGCTCGCGCGCATGGAATACGAGGGAATTCAGCTCGACACGAGGCAGCTCGAAAAAATGAGCGATGAAATCGAGGATATGATTTCCGACATCGAGCAGCAAATTTACGGACATGCCGACCAGGAATTTAACATCGGTTCGACAGCGCAGCTGGCCGACATTTTGTTCACGAAACTGAATTTATCAAAACAGGGAATCAAAAAGGGCAAAACCGGCTTCAGCACCGCCGCAAGCGAGTTGGAAAAGTTGCGCGGGCAGCACCCGATTATCGATTTGATTTCGCAGTGGCGCGAAGTTACCAAGCTCAAAAACACATACATCGACACGCTGCCGAAAATGGTTGATGGAAAGTCGCGGCTGCACACGACGTTCGCGCTGACGGTCGCGCAGACCGGCAGGTTGTCGAGCAACGACCCGAATTTGCAGAACATTCCGGTGCGCACCGAGCTGGGCCGCCGTATCCGCACGGCGTTTGTGGCGGGCAAGGGCAATAAATTTGTGAGCGCCGATTATTCTCAATTTGAGCTGCGCCTGGGTGCGGCGATGAGCAAAGATCAGGAACTCATCGACATGTTCAATCGCGATGTGGACGTGCATACGGCGACCGCCGCGCAAATCGCCGGCCGCGAGCCCGAGGACGTGACCAAACAGATGCGCAGCGCGGCGAAGGCGGTGAGTTTCGGCATTTTGTACGGCATGAGCCCGCACGGCTTGAGCATCGCGACCGGCATGAATTACGAGCAGGCCGCGCACTTTATCAAGCAATACACCGAAGTCCGCAAGCCGCTCATGGCCTATCTGGAAGGCTTGAAAGAACGCGCCCGCAAAGACAGCTACGTCGAGACATTGTTCGGCCGTCGTCGCCCAATGCCGGATATTCATTCGAGCAACTTCATGGTTCGCAGCGCCGCCGAACGCGCCGCCATGAACATGCCAATCCAGGGCACCGAAGCCGACCTTATGAAAATGGCCATGATAAAAGTCGACAAACTTTTGCGCGCCCAGCACAACGACTGCAATCAATTATTACAAATCCACGACTCAATCCTGGTAGAATGCCCAGCCGAAGTCGCCGACAACATCGCCAAAATCCTAAAAGAAACCATGGAAAACATTTACCCCGAACTCTCCGTAAAACTCACCGTTGACACAACAATCGGCACCAACTGGGGCGAACTCTAGCCCTATTTGAGCTCGAGAGTGTCAGCTCTAAGATCTCGTTTTTTGACCCATAGATCTCTTCTCATTGCGAGAAGTGTGTCTAGGAATCGCTGCTCGGACGGTGCATTTACGAAGTCTTTAACGGCAATAATTACTTCTCTTGATGCGTAGAGTATCATTTCGTGATATTCGGCTTTGAGCCATTCTTTCGTATCACGCTCGCTTTTCATTGCGGGATGGATGGCTTTGAGATACGTAAGGTTTTTAGGCTTCATATAAGCATCCATAAAAAGTAGCGTTGATTTATAGCGTTTCTCCTTTTGCTCGCGCCGTTGAAACTCTAATTCTTTATGTCTGACAAGCCGGTGAGACATATAGCCGCCTAAAATTCCGCCTATACCCAGAATTGTGAGGACAGAAACCAAGTTATCCATGACTCCATTGTAGCGTCGCGGTTTATACTAAAACCATGACACACAGTTTTGCCGGGTATAATTATTTGGTTCGGTTGGGGCGTGGGGAACGGTTGAGTCTGTATTTTACGGGTAGGACTTTATACAAACTATATGAATGTACTTGAGTACTTTATAAAAAGCGTGCTAAAGTATAAGGTGCTATGAAAGCCGATCCGCTGAAACCGTACAGTAACTTGCCGTTGCTACCGCCGAAAGTTGATTTTAAAGATCAGGATATTCTCCTTGCGACCATCAATGCCAGTGACGCTATTGCTCAGCTGAAGACGATGCTCACCATGAGTGACCACACGATAAACAACACACTCGATTTGTTGTCACCACTGTTCGTGCCCGAAGCGGTTTCAAGCTCCGGAATTGAGAATATTATTACTACGAACAACAGCGTATACGTGGCGCAAATATTAGAGGAGCGCGAACTTAACCCAGCCGAGAAAGAAGCGCTGAACTACACGAATGCACTAACAGAAGGCGCAATCAAATTAGTTAGCACAGGCTGCTTGGCAACGAACGACTATATCGCCATTCAGCACATCCTTGAGCCGCAAAAGCCAGGGATTAGAAAACTGCCCGGCACGCAGCTCAAAAATCCCAATACAGACGTCGTCTACTACACGCCGCCCGAAGGTGAAGTCGTAATTCGTAAGTTGCTTGCCAACTTTGAGCAATATTTCAGCGAAGATGTGCCAGCACATGAAGCTTTCGCTCGTATGGCGATACTGCACTATCAGTTCGAGGCGATCCATCCGTTTTCCGATGGCAATGGGCGTACTGGCCGCATGCTTATGCCTTTGTATTTGATGAAGCAGGGTCGTCTGCCTGTGCCAGTATTATTTATTAGCCGGTATATTCTCGAACACAGGGACGAATATTACAAAAAACTTCGATCCGTGACGTTTACCGGCGCCTGGAAGGAATGGATACTGTACATTTTGGCGGCTACGGCCGAACAGGCGCGGTATACTTGCGAAGTACTCGAAAAGATTCAACGAACAATCAAAAATACGCGCGACATTTTGCGAACTAAATCTTCATCGATTTATAGTGCGGAGTTGGTAGAGTTCCTTTTTTCGAATGTGTACTTTACACAAAAGACATTCGAGAATGAGCTTAAGGTAAGTATGATGACAGCTCGAAGGTACTTGCAGGAACTGGAGCGCCAGAAAATCGTCGTCAAGAAAAAACAGACCGGCAAGAACAGATACATTTACATCACGCCTCACTACATACGCATTCTTAAACCAGTTTAGAGTTTGGTTTATACTAAAACCATGACACACAATTTTGACGGGTATAATTATGCTTTGTGCTAATTAGCAACCCCGAAAACAGAAAAACACCAGGCCAATCACCTGGTGTTTTTTAGTGAGGACATGTCGTACACTCAGTTTGGTCTATCAAAAACAAACAATAGGAGTTATACGACGATGCAAGATCAA
>DASXEX010000039.1:0-21029 GCA_036489905.1 Saccharimonadales bacterium (SeqCode) | reverse complement strand
TTATCGAGACTAACCTCTTGAATGCACATAGATAGAACTCCTTATTTGTTTTTAGAACTGACAAATAAAGCGTACTACAGGTTCTCAATCTAAAACACCGGCAAGAAAGCGCCGGTGTTTTTCTGTTTTCAGGGTTAGGCTCATTAGCACAAAGCATAGGTGTCACGCTTCATTTCCGCATGCGGGGCGGTGACGGTCCGTTACTGCAGGCAATCCGTGAGGCTGGCTACAATGTGAAGTTCGTGGACATTCAGTGGAAGCGGACGGTGGTGAGTGATTGGGTGGCGGAACTCGAAAAAGATTATAGGCGAAACGACCCGGCAAACACAATTTTGGCGGGCTTTTCGTTTGGCGCGGTAACAGCTCTGGTGGCTGCGGCAAAACGATTGCCGGCCGAGCTTTGGCTCTTTTCTTTGTCACCGGCGTTTGACGACGACCGTGAATTAAAACACCCGGACAAAGATACGCTGCGTTGGGTTGGTTCGCGAAGGCTGCAAGCATTTGCCGCGCTTGACTATCTGGAGATCATCAAGCATATAACTTGCAAAACAGTTGTGTTTTACGGTGAACAAGAAGCAGTAGACTTTCCGGAATTGGTGCGCCACTGCAAGTTAGTTTCTCAACAAATTCCGGACTCGCGGCTTATCGAAGTCCCTGGTGTTGGGCATGCCGTGGACGATGAGCGCTACGTTGCGGCAATCCGCAGCAACATATGATTTGATATAATTACTCTATGCTTGATAAAATTGTGGCGCTTCGGCAGCACGTGCGGGAAGCGGCGGCGAACCCTGACTTTGTGCATCACAAATGGTTTGTGAAGTGGCATTTGGAAATTGTCGAGAAAATCGCGGCCGAGCTGTGCGAGCATTACACACAAGCCGATCGCGAGCTGGTCGAAGTTATGGTGTGGTTGCACGATTATGGCAATATTTTGGATATCGATAATCGACGTGAAAAGACGCTGAGTGAAGGGCCAAAAATATTAGCCCAGCTTGGCTTCCCGGCTGAGTTTGCCCAAAAGGCCGTTAGCTACATCGAAACAATGGACAAAAAGTTGGAGTTAGATTTGCGTCAAGCGCCCGTCGAAGTGCAAATTGTGTCATCGGCTGACGGCTGCTCGCACATGGTCGGGCCGTTCCTGAAAATTTTTTGGAACGAGGCTACCGATAAAACCTTTGCGGGCAAAACGTTCGAAGAACTTATGCAGCTCGATCGCAGGAAAATCGACAAAGACTGGAATCGCAAAATCGTCCTGCCCGAAGCGCGCCAGGTGTTTGAACAGCGCTACAGGTTTTTGCTCGAACAATCGGGCGAATTGCCGGCGAAGTTTTTGTAATTTTTTCAAGCCAATCTTAGGGAGTATCTTGGCTGTCGAGCGTATAATTTAAAGTATGGCGACAGCAGACAAACACTCGGGCGCAAACCAAGTGCCCGAGCACGAAGCCGACGATTATGAAGCCGCGTCGCACTCGACCGCGGACTATGCGAAGTTTATGCCGGAACTCAGGCCAAAGAAAAAGTGGCCGCGCGTGGTCGGCTGGACACTTTTAGGAATTGTGATTTTGGCGGCGCTTGGCGCCGGCGGGTATTGGCTTGCCAACCGTAAGCCCGCGCCGAAACCAGCTCAGTCGCAGCAGAACGCAAATTCGCAAACCTCAAACAAAATCACCACGACCACCAAGCCGTACACGTCCAACGACCTTAACCTCAGCTTCAACTATCCTGAAAATTGGACGGTCGCCGACACGGGCAATGGCAAACTGACAGTCACTTCGCCCGCGATGCAGCTGACAGACGCGAGCGGGCAAACGCAAACCGGCAAAGTTGTCATGACGATTCAAAACGAAAATTCAGCGGATTTCAGCGCATTTAAAGCCGGTAATGCCGTAGCTGTCATGACTTCAGAAAAAGTCGCATACACTAATCCAGCCAGCGACCAGCGCGCCGACACGTACATTAGCTTTTTGCAATATGCGGCGACTACGACCAATGGCGCACTCGACGGAGTGTACATTACGGGCAATGCCGGCTACCAAAAAGGCCAAGCCATTCCCGAAGTCGATATCGCCAAGGTCGATCCGGTTGTCACAGTAACCTTCGCAAAATGCGCCAACGCCAGCTGCACCGGCAACGCCACGCCGCTGAGCGTCAGTTCAGAAATGTGGAGCAATTCCGGCTTCTCCGCGCCCATCGAAACCATGCTCAAGTCGCTGGCGATTCAGTGACGTAGCTTGTTACAATTAATGCCATGAAGTCGCCGCGCTATATGCCGTTTACGCAACAGTATTCTTGCTGTATACCTACATGTTTACAAATGATTTTGTACAAGCGCGGGTTGCCGTTGGTTGCTCAGGAAGATTTGGGCTGGGAACTGGGACTGACTGTATCAAAAAAAGACGCGTGGCTTTTCGGCAAAGTTCGCACAAGCGACACGCCGCCGTCTGCCGGCTGGGGAACCCAGATTTATAAGTCGGAGTTTAGCCTCGATGCCTGCTTCGAGCGGCTGAGTATTCCACTCAAAACTGAGTTCAGACTTATCAATACCATTGCTTCGGCAGACGAACTGGCTAAGCTCTTGCGCAAGATTGAAAATGCAGGCGGCGATGCGATTGCCTGCTTCAGCTATGGGAAATTGTACGATACTGACTCGCTCGGCGGGCATGGCAGTGTGTTTGATCGTATTTTCGATACGGAGGTTCGTTTGGTGGATCCCTGGCATGGTGTTCCAAAGCTACGTGAAGTGTCGTTGGCAAAACTGTACGAATCCATGACTTACCACACGGCCAAAAAGAGTGGCGGGATGTGGCTGTTACACCCGACAGGATAAAGCAATCCAAGCAACAGCTTTTGTCCGACGGCCTGCACCCGAACAATGTCGGGCATGAATTGATCGCCAACCTTGTCCGGCCGGAATTTGAGAAATTGCTCGCGGCTTAAGTCGGGACGTTTTCTAGGGATTGCCACAAATACCAGCAGGCGACGGTTTCGTAGGGGCGCCAGTGGTTGCGTTTGGCTCTTGCGGTAACTTGGTCGGGCGACGGCACGTCTTTCAAGTTGTACAATTTTTTGATGGCGTTTCGGATGCCGAGGTCGCCGGGTGCGAGCACATCGGCGCGGCCCATACAGAACATCAGAAACATGTGGACTGTCCACTCGCCGATGCCTTTTACGTCGGTCAGCTCGGCTATGATTTCGTCGTTGCTTAAGTTGTCGAGGTGGTCGAACTTCACCTTGTCATCCACGATATGTTGCGCCAAGTCACGAATATATTTTGCTTTTGCGCCGCTCAAACCGGCGGCCCGCAGCTCGTCAACGGATTTTTCAAGGATTGCTTTTGGTTCGGGAAAAATGTCACCGAACAAACCTTCAAAACGTTTACGAATGCTGGCCGCAGCCTTCACGCTCAGCTGTTGCCCGATAATTTCACCGGCCAGCGCTTGATAATAGTTGCGATGCGGCCGGATGGTGCAGGGCCCGTAGCGCGCAATCACCGGTGCCAAAACCGGATCGGCATTTGCTAAATGTTCGGCGGCTTGCTTTGTCGTTTGATCATTCAAAATCGTACTCATTCTCTAAACATTGTAAATCAACTGGTGCCGCAAAGACATTTTCTGGTAAACTTTTTATAAAAGGAAGCGCTTATGCCAAACCAAGACGACGAACAAGACAAAAATCAGGACGGCGAAGTTGTCGAGGTTCCGGACGAATCCGAAGAAATTTCCGACGATGAGCAAGCGACAAATGAGCAGGCTGAAACGGCTGAAGATTCGGAATCGGAGGGCGAACTGGGCGACCAAGAGCAGGTGATGAGCGAGGGCGACTCGCCAAAACCAAAGGGCAAAATCAAACGGTTTTTCGCCGGCTATTGGCGCCACAAAAAGTGGACGTTGTTGCTGACGTTGCTCGTAATTATCGGGATTTTATTCACCGTGCCGGCTTCGCGCTATCCCTTGCTGGCACTGAGAATGCAGCACTCGTTTAGCGTGGAAATTATCGACAGCAAAACCGACACGCCGGTGAGCGGTGCGAGCGTTACGCTTGATGGCAAAACGGCTATGACAGATAGTGCAGGCAAAGCAAGCTTGAGCGCTAAGGTCGGCAAGCGCACGCTGAACGTTAGCAAGAAGTATTATAAGAGTTTCTCCGAAAGCATTTTTGTCGGCATTGCTCGGACGCATAATTCGTCGAAAGTTGAGCTGCAAGCGACCGGCCGTCAGGTGCCGATCAAAGTCGTGAATAACATTACCGGACAGCCAATTATCGATGCTGAAGTCAAGGTGCTTGACACGTCAGCAAAGACTGACGGAAGTGGCGAAGCAACTATCGTGCTGCCGACTGGCTCGGCCACGCAATCTGTAAATATCACGGCCAGCGGCTACAACGATTTGAGCGGCAAAGTGCAAATCACGGGCAAAGTCGTGAGCGCCAACACGTTTTCGGTCACGCCGTCGGGTCGCGTGTATTTCCTGTCGAATCTTAGTGGCAACATTGATGTCGTGTCGACAAATCTCGACGGCACTGCGCGCAAAACCGTGCTGGCCGGTACGGGCAACGAAGACCCGAACAACACCGTGCTGCTGGCCTCGCGCGACTGGAAATATCTCGCGTTGCTCAGCAAACGCGACGGCGGCCAATACGCCAAACTCTACCTCATAAATACGAGCGACAACCAAGTCACGACCATGGACGAAGGCAGCGCCACCTTCACGCCCGTCGGCTGGAGCGGCCATTATTTCGTGTATCAAGTTTTGCGCGCAGATGTGCAAGGCTGGCAATCCGGCCAATCCGCGCTAAAAAGCTACAACGCCGACAGCGGCAAACTCGCCACACTCGACCAAACCACCGCCCAGGGAAAGCAATATCTGTACGTCAACCAGGATTTCGGTTACGACGACACGCACATCGTCGGCGATGAAATTCTGTACGTTAAAGAATGGGACGGCGGTTACCAGAATCAGCTCCTGAACGGCAAAAAGGACCAGGTATTGAGCATCAATCCTGACGGCTCGAACAAGCAGGATCTCAAAGATTTTTCCATCTCCGCTAGCATGCAGTATGCGAGCGTTGCAACCGCGGCGCCCAAGCCGCAGCAAATCTACATCCAGTTCGCGGCAAACAATAATGTGGTGGAGTATGTCTACGAGAACGGCAACGTGACGCAATCCAACGCTTTGACGGCCAACAATTTCAGCCAAACTAATCCGACATACCTGGTGTCACCATCGGGCAGTCAAACGTTGTGGAGCGAACAGCGAGACGGCAAGAATACACTGTTTGTCGGCGACGCCAACGGTAATAACGGTAAGCAAATCGCCACGTTAAGTGATTACACGAGCTACGGTTGGTACACGGACAATTATTTGCTCGTCGAAAAAGGCGGCAGCGAATTGTACGCCATGCCGACCAATGGTGGCACAGCGCTAAAAATCTCCGACTACTACAAACCCGCCCAGAACTTCAATGGTTATGGCGGCGGCTACGGCGGCCTCTAGTTTGCTGCAAGCTCAGTTGCTCGCCTCTGAGTAATACGCCCATATGCTCGTGCTATACTGATGCCATGCATGCCGTTGTAGGTTATATTTTTTACACCATATGCATTGTATGCGTCTGCCTATTTTTAGCGGTGTCGTGGTTTACTTACCAGCTTAGGCGACGGCTGGAGGGAGAATACCCTACGTATTACAAATCAATCGGTGAGCCACGACTTGATCGTCGTTACATGGGCATCAAGAGCAGTATTGCGGTATACAGATATCTATGGATGCTCGTGAAGGGGGTGCAACCAACTTTCCCAAAGGATGCTTACTGCCGTCAACTCGCAGGCCGGCTGCAAAAACTTATACTTTCATTCCTCGCATCCTTTTTGCTAATTATTGCTCTGTCCGAGTTGGCATTCCCCGCGCACTGAATCTTACCGAGGTCTTACTCCCAAAGAATTTAAGCAATTCGTTATGGAAACACGCAAGATTGCTGAGTTTCAAAAAACGGTTTGGAATTTTTATGAAGCACGTGGGCGGCATGGTTTGCCGTGGCGGTTGCCGGAGGCAGACGGATCGTTTGATCCGTACAAAATTTTGGTGAGCGAGGTGATGCTACAGCAGACGCAAGTGCCGCGCGTGTTGCCGAAATACGAGGAGTTTTTGGCGAAGTTTCCAGACGTGGGCAGCTTGGCTCGGACCAAACTTGGCGACGTTTTGGCGGTTTGGGGTGGACTCGGCTACAACCGGCGCGCCAAATTCCTCTGGCAGGCCGCCCAAAAAATCGAGCAAGATTTTGCCGGCATTTTTCCGCAAGAAGCTGCCGAACTCCAAAAACTTCCGGGAATCGGCTCGAACACCGCTGGCGCGATTATTGCCTACAGCTTTAACTGGCCGGAAATTTTTATCGAAACCAACATCCGCACCGTTTTTATCCATCATTTTTTCGAAGATAAAAAAGGGGTTTCCGACAAAGAAATAGTGGAACTGGTCGAAAAGACAATTGATAAAAGTGAGCCGCGGCTTTGGTTCTGGGCGCTGATGGATTACGGCTCGTTTCTGAAACAAACCGTCGGTAACCTTAACAAAGCGAGCAAAAGTTATGCGAAGCAATCGAAATTCAAGGGTTCGCGGCGACAGCTGCGCGGAGAAATTATCCGGCAGCTGTTGGCCGAACCAGCCGGCAAAACCGGGTTCACTATTTCTGATGAGCGGCTCGAAGCCGTACTAACCGAGCTTGTCCGCGAGGGCTTGATTGAGCAGCATAGTAAAATATACAGCATTTCCCGGTGAAGCAATCTATGCTAAAATTGCAGCATAAGCAGTAAACTAATTTTTACGAGAAAGCGATAACGTTTATGGAACCAAACACGCCCCAATCGCCAACAAACGATGATCAAGAGCAGCCGATAACACCGGCAAACGACGAGCCGATTTCGCCAGAGCCGTCGCAGGACGAGCCGGCTTCGCCCGACACCGATTCAGCTTCGCCAGCTTCAAGCGAATTGCCAAGTATGTCGCCCGAACCTGACGCCGCTCCGCCCGAAGTCGAACCAATGCCGCCAGCTGGCGAACCGCAGCAATCCTTCGAAGTTCCTCCGCTGCCGCCAACTCCTGCCACACCGCCAGTCGGTCAACCGCCAATGCCGCCGTCGGCACCGGTAAGCAGCGAACCGGGCGGCCCGCAAAATCCATTGCCTCCGCAACCGCCCTTGCCGCCCAAGCCGCCACGTAATTCCTCGATGTCCGTCATCGCACTCGCGGTTGCCATAGTCGTACTGCTGGTAGCGGTGGCCATTTACGCTTTCACCAAGAAATAGTTTCGAATCCAAGTTTTTCAGTAGTTTTGACTGCGGGAAGTGGCGTGCTACTGTAGTTTGGTATGAAAGTCTCCCACTCATTACAGGATGAGCCGCTGGTTGCGGCTATCAAAAACGGCGCCGTGGGCGTGCTGCCGACAGACACGATTTACGGATTGGCGGCTGTGGCAGGCAATACTTTGGCGGTTTCACGTTTATATGCGCTTAAAAGTCGCGAGCACAAACCCGGAACGGTTATCGCCGCCAGCATTGACCAGCTTGTAGACTTGGGAATCAAGCGGCGCTACCTAAAGGCGGTCGAGCAATTTTGGCCGGGCGCGGTGAGCGTGATAATTCCGACTGGCGACGAGTTGGATTATCTGCGTCAAGGCGTGCCGGGCTTGGCCATTCGCATTCCGGCCGATGAAACGTTGCGTCGGTTGCTTGAGCAAACCGGCCCGCTGCTCACCAGTAGCGCCAACCAGCCGGGCGAACCGCCGGCCAACAACATTGCCGAAGCACAAAAATACTTTGGCGGCCAGGTTGATTTCTACGTCGATGGCGACGATTTGTCTGGCCGTCCGCCATCGACCATCATTCGAATCGTTGATGACGCCATCGAAGTTTTGCGGCAAGGTGCGGTAAAGATTCCCTGACCATTTCTTACTATTTGCCGGGCGCTTTCATGACGGCCGAGGGCCTACGTGGCAGTTTGCCGGTATCTCGTTTTGATGCGACTGCGAGCCCTGGTTAACTCAGGACGGCCACGCGGCAATATTTGTCCACTTCGCAGAACAGGCCCTGACAGTCGATCGCATGCAGTTTGCGACCCCAGGTTTTTCAAACTCCAGGCCGAGTCTGGCAAATGCTTCGTCTTGGCGTTCGACTATCAAATATATAATGTCTTCATTACTCATCTTGCCGGTTAAGCTAAAGATTTTTCGAATACCCCGCTGTGCCCGGGCCGGCTATGACGAAATCGTTTTCGCTGAAGTTGACGAAAGGTGAATAATTGAGGTCGATAGCAACCTGGTAGGACATAAAATCGCCCATCAGCGGATATGAATGCAGTAGCTGATACATTGCAGCAAGGCTGTCGGCACTCAGCAGTTTCTCGCCGAGCCGGTCCAAACATGTGGCGAAACAGCGCGACGTGATTGCGGTACTTTTCACTAAAGCCGTAGGCTTTGTTGGCGCACAGGATGGACGCGCCGGTGTAGAGTTTTCCGTGTTGCTGGCGCGCAAATTCGACCGCCTGCTCGAAAGAGTGGCGCAGGTCGTCGATAGTTGGTTGCCGTCCCAGAAAAGCGACAATCGCCACCCATGTCTCATTACGGCTGAATATGCGGAATGCCAAGATACGAAAAAGTACGTCCGCGGTAGACGTTGCAAAATTTATACTCGGCCAGAATCGGATCGTCCGTCCACAGCGCTTGCTTGCCCATGATCCGACTCGTAAAAATGCGCTGTCGCTCGGCAGCGAAGTACCAGTATAAATCGTAGATCCGTTCGCGCGGCACAGGCTGCATGCTGACTTTTAGTATAACAAGCGGCGCCGGCAAGTATACAACTTAACAGGTTATTAGTAAGGCGTGGTAGGAACTAGGAACTCACTACCACCCGCCTAAAAGCGCTTGTTACTTGCGCCAGTTGCCACTATTGCGTCGATTGCGACGACTATCGCGCCACCACGCATGGGGGTTTGCCTCTTTGAGCTGCGAGTATAGTTCTCTTGCGGTCTTCGTGTAGAGCTTGTTCGCCGCTACAAACTCACGAGTCTCGTGCGTGTTAGCGGACAATGTTGAGCCGGTTGCCGCCTGTTCCGTGAGTTCAAAGTCAACGTCGAGGTTGTCGGCATCCTTGACGATCTTTGCCTCGAGCGAATCGCGCGCTTCGTACTCCTGCCAAAGTGCGTAGAACTCCTTCTCCAGTTCCGTGCCTTCCAGGATATCCTGAATGCCAAGCTCTTCATTCCGTTCGACATATTGCCTCGACAGAAGATCGACATCTCCTGTACGGCTCTCGGCAATGTCGTGGAGGATTGCCATTTTGGCAATTTTGCCGGTATCAGCATTTCCCTCGCGACTCGCGATGACGAGCGCGATCCAAAACACCCGGAAATGGTGTTCGGCGAGGTTGGCCAGTTGTGGAGTGTTAAAGCGCTGCCACATCCGCTGAATATGACGGATATTGCCCATCTCAAATAAAAAATTGACGTCTTGTTCCAGGTTTTTACTCATGGGGTAAGTATAGCAAATCTCGTAAAGCAGCGACCGAAAGCAGCGGCAAGTTTTTGTCTTCGTGTGCCAGGTAACTTGGGACGACGCAGAGTTGATGTAAAGTTTTAGTCACGATGATTTGCCGCTATAATACGAAAGTTCGGTCTTAGGTCTTAACATTGGATAAATATGACAGAATCATTTCCACATAATTTTGAGCCTGGTGCTGGTGGCGGCAAAGATGAAGGTGACAAGGATAAGAAAAAACGCCGTCGGTTACCATTCGAAGCGACAAAGCAACCATTGCCGCGGGGCGACACGCCATTGAAATTCGGCAAAGATTTTTCACGTTCGAAGCCGATTGATAGTGGCAAGCTGAAAGAGCCGGAAAAGACTGAGCCGAAGAAAGAAAGTTTCGAAGAGTCGCAGGCTTACGTTGGGGTCGCGCAGGATGAGTGGGTAGAGCTTGGACACGAAAAGGCATGGCGGCAAACTTCGACTGAAGAACTGGCGGCCATGGCAGCGGCGGAAGCCCAGGCTATACAACACTTGCATGGGCTCGATGTAGAGAAATTTGGTGGCGACGATGAGTCTGATGAATCATCAGACACGAAAAAAGAAGGCGAGCATAAACTGCAAGCCAGCAAACCTGCCGAAAAACCGATAACTAAACTCGAGCCGTCACCAATCGTCAACGAATCTCCCGAGCTTGCCAACTTGCCGGCGACAGATACGCCCGAAGCGTCGCAGCCGGTTGCGACGGTCGGACGTCCATCCAACGACGAAGTGTTCCGTTACATGGCTGAGCAAGCCACCGGTGAAGATCCGGGATGGGTAAACTTTCGAGAACAAGCTCCGGGTATGCCACCGGTTGCAGTCGATGGCGGCGGCGAAGGATTGCCGCCCTTTCCACCGACTGCCGAAGGCGCGTGGGATGACAGCGGACACAATCCTTGGGAAGCGCCGGCCGGTGGTTTGGCGGCTGCGGCCGGCCTGAGCGCACTTGAGGCGCATCAGAAATTGGACTCACTCAGACACACCGCTCGCGAGACTGGCTTGGCCGGCGCGGTCGGGGTTCTGGGCCTCGGCTTGGTACTCGAACATTTTACGGCCAAACATCGTGACAAGAAACTCAAGCGGCAGCTCAACAAACAAAGCGGAGTGCTAAATAGGACCAACGAGACGTTGCAGCGTGAGCAGTTTGCACGTCAGGCGACGCAGCGCAAGCTCGAAGGCTTGGCCGCCGCACAACATGTAACTGGTGAGCAGCTGCACCAAGTACGACCAGAATTGACGCGGCCCGAGTCTATAGAGGCTGCAGCCAGTGCCGGTGTCATCAGTGCTGCTGTCGCTGCCGAGCTTGCCGCGAGACCGGGGCACAATGCTGGAACTTCGGCTGCACAACCGAAAACCGAACAAGAAGTGGCTCGCCAGCTCCAAAATAATCGCGAACATGGACAGGCCATTAAGCAAAATCTCGAACTTCGTGATGCCCTCAACGCTAACGAAGCGACTGCCGGAACGGGCGAGCAGCGCCCACCTGAATTGAGCGACACTTCGGCTTACGCTGACACGCTGCGCCGCGAACGCAATCACGAATACCTGTTCGGTGAGCCAACCGGCAAGGCCGCCCAGACTCGCCGCGGTGCCGGTGCGGAGCGTGGCCTGCTCGGCACACATCAGGCTGCCGATTCGCCAGCTCGAGCGGTAGTGCTAGCCGCCGCTCAGCAGGACCAAAAATCAGCTAATCGTGCCAGCATCGCCAAGCCCGTCGCCATTGGCGCGGTAATCCTTGTTCTGGCGATGCTGCTATTTATCGCCTTCGTGCGTTAAGCAACAGAATAGTAAAGAATTTTCCGACTAGATTCCCGCCCGCCTGCGTGGGATGAGGACTTCGGGCAGTCAGGTAGCGAATTCCCGGCGCAGCCACTCGTCGAGGCTGTGGCCGCCGCCGGCGCTTAGGCAGAGAACCAGGTCGTTTTGGGTGAGGTGGGTTCGGATATTTGATTTTAGGGTGACGTTGAGATTAGCCGGCTCGGTTTTAGTTTGGGTTTCGGTGTCAAGCAAATCTCGTAAGTCGGCGGGCAAAAGCAGCGGCAAGTTTTTGTCTTCGCGTGCCAGGTAACTTGGGACGACGTAGAGTTTTTTCACTTCATCAAACAAATGTCTGAGGTCGTCCTTTATAAAATGCTGCCGCGTGTTGTGCAAGCCTTCATACACAACCACCACGTTATCGCTGGCGACCTCATGTGCGAGCTGCAACGCGCCGCGAATTTTTGACGGCGTGTGCGCGTAGTCGGTGTACAAGTTCGGCGCGATTTGCTCAAAGCGGCGCGATACGCCGGGAAATTTGTCAAGATGCGCGATGAGTTCGCCGAGCGGTTTGGCGGTGAGCCATTGCACCGCCTGCGCGACTTCCCAAGCGTTCTGGCGATTTACGAGCCCGGGAAGCGTGAGCTTAGAGTTGATATCAGTATCGTCTTCGTCGACCACATGTTGTTTCGAGCTTGCTTCAATGGCAAGTCGCGGCAGATCTTGCCGCCACAATACGGCTCGTTGGCTTTGGCCTAGAAACTCACGGAAGGCTTCGTTGTAACTTTCGCGTGTCGGGTAAATGTCGGGGTGATCCCAGTCGATGCCAGTGATTACGGCCAGGTGCGGATGAAAGCTCAAAAAATTGCGGTCGAATTCGTCGGCTTCGTAGACGAAATATTCGCTGCCTGCCTCAACTTGCCCCATTGCACCGAAAGGAATTTTGCCTCCGACCGAATAACTCACCGGAATTTTCAGTTGCTTGAATAACCAAATTGTCATTGCGGTCGTGGTGGTTTTGCCGTGCGTGCCGGCGACGGCGATAAGCTTCAGATTTTTCTCTTTCAGGATGAGATTTATAAATTCGTCGCGCTTGGTCATTTTGATATTTTGTTCGCGGCAGAAGGCGAACTCCGGCGCACCCGGATTTTCGATGAGCACGGCGGAAGAATAAACGTACCAATCAATCGGCTCGGCTTCGTAGACTTTGGCAATATTTTCGCGCGTTTGTCCGATGTTAATATCGGCAATGCCGTGCTTTTTCAGATATTGAATATATTGCGAATCCTGCTTGTCCGACCCGGAAACTTCAAACCCGGCCTGATGCGCGATCAGCGCCAGCGGCCCAATCCCCGCCCCGCCAATCCCAGAAAAGAAAACATGCATAGCTTTAAGTATCAGCGATTGTATAGGAACAATCAACACCAAGCTCTGAAGTCGATTAATAGTGGTACTTTTGGCTGTTTGTCGGGCCTGATTGCTTACTGATTTTCGACATGAGCAGCTCGACGGATTCCACTTGGTTTGCTCGCACTACGCCATGGTTGGCTGTTGTCGGCTGGCGGTACGTGACGTCCAACACATCGTCGGTGTTTATGCTGATGTTCCCGTAGGTGTTGCCGGCATTGAAAGTGGCGATTATGTTGCTCGTCGTCGGAATGATGTGCGTGACGCCGCTGGTGTCTTTGATGGTGAACGCCGTGGCTGAGTGGCTGACGAGCGCGCCCTGGATTTCATACCAGTTGCCGGTCGCGGAAGGATTTGCACCAGCTTCGCCGGAATGCAGCACATCAAGACTGTCCGCATTGACACACCAAGCTTGCGGGTCGCCGCTACATGTATTGCGGACAAAGAATGCGTTTGCATCGGAGTTTGAGGAGTAGTACTTGAACGGCAGATTGAGTTTGACGATCGCCCGGACGAGCGCACCATCCTTCTCGTCCACCACATACGCGACGGTATCGCCGGCCGCAATGGCTTTTTTAGTAACGAGCGCGCCGTTGGCCGCGTAGATCGTTTGGCTGTTCACCTGGATGTGTTGCAAAGCGCTGCCATCGTGCAATGTTATCGCGTTGCCCTGCACGGCTTGAATGCTGTAGGGAAGTAAAATGTCGCTCGCGGCTTTTACTTTGCCCTGAAACGTCGCCATTGCCCAGGATTGTACGGCGTTTATCTCGCAATTCGCCTGAATATATTTGGCCGTTTCGGCCGCGCTCAGCCCGCTGCTTTTGTTGATAACAACGTGTAAGCCAGTGTTGCCGCCGTACTGCTCACAGTTACGCAATTTAATGAGCGCCTGATTATGGCTGCTCGACTGTACAGTTGCCGTCGGCTTTAGCCACAATTGATAAGCCGCATACGCGGTGCCGGAAACGGCGGCCAGGCCGGCTATGATGATGCTGATAGCCGCGAATCGCGGAAGGTGTCGAAGTTTCATAAACAAATGCTCCTTTTTAGTTGCATTTGTTGTACGCAGAATGTCGCTAAAAGTTTCATTACCTCGAGCGATGCGAACTGCATCCATCGTTCGCGTAACGAAAGCGTGATTGGTGGTATCTGCCGGCCGGCTTGCCAGCAGCCTTTGTTCCAGCGTGGCTTTTTTCATGATAATTTCTCCTTGAGTTGCAATTTGGCGCGGCGAATCCACGTGCGGACCGTGTTGAGCGGCACGTGAAGTTCGTCGGCAATTTCCTGATAGCTTTTACCTTTCCAGTAATATTTTTCAATCACGCGGCGGTATTCGGGTGGCGTAAGTTTGCCGACGGCCGTCCGCACCTCGCGTTTTTCTTCTTCCTCGATGAACGCCGGCATCGTGGCTTCGGCGATAAGCTCGATGTCCTCCGCGTCCACATGTCGCCGCCGGCTGCGCAAATGGTCAAGCGCTAAGTTTGTGGCGATCTTATAAAGCCAGGTCGAAAAGCGCGCTTTGGCCGGATTGAATTCTTTCAATTTCAAATAGGCTTTGACAAACGCTTCTTGCGCGATATCTTCGGCATCGTCTCGGTCGCCGACCAGGTGTTCGCAATGAATGATGAGCCCAACGTGGTATCGTTCAACCAGCTCGGCATAGCGATCAACGCCGCGGTTGATCTCGGCTATAATTTCCGCTTCGTTCACCATGCTTATTATACGGTTGCGGCTGCGGAAAGTTTCAAAAGGCGAAAGTTCGGAGCACTGATACATTGCTAACAGAGCCTGGCGGCAGCAGATGGGTAAGCAACTTCAGTGCGATATGGTTTCCACCTTCTGTTGACAATTGATGCTTATTTGTTGTACATTGTAATCATTATGAGTAGCGCGCTATTAAGCATTAGAACTGACGACAAGACTAAGCGGACAATAGCGGATTTTGCCGCGTCGCTCGGGTTGTCTACGAGCGCATTTGCGACGGCCGTGCTTCTGCAGGCGGTGCGCGAGCGGCGGGTTGTGCTCACGCCGCCAACTTTGGAGCCGACGCCTTACCTTGAAAAGGCTATGCAAAAGGCTGCAGCAGACCGCAAAGCGGGCCGTAACTACACCACGATCAACAACGAGGCCGAACTAGACGATCTTTTCAAAAGCTTATGATGATCCTCAAGCTTCATGAGGATTTTGTCAAGCAGGCCGCAAATTTGAAACCGGCCCAACAAAAGCGATTGCAAGAAGCGCTGAAGCTGTTTCAAACGCAGCCGCAGCATCCATACCTGTACAATCATCCGTTGGCGGGGCAATGGAAAGGCTATCGTTCTATCGCTTTTGGCGGTGACTGGCGGGCGCACTTTGAACTTACGGACAACGACACAGTGGCTTGGTTTGTGGCCTGCGGCACGCACAGCCAGCTTTATAAATAAGTTTAGGCCTGGATTTCTCTCGGATAGCAGGATGCAGGTAGTGGAATCGCTTTTTAAGTTATAATCATTAGCAACATGGATAAAAAACGATTGCATCATTTTTGGACGGAGCTTCGGCCGGCTCGGCCGCAGTATTTTTTGGCACTGGCGGTTGTTTGCGGCATCGTGTGTGTGATTTCCTTGCGGGCGAACAACGAGCATATGATCCAGCTCCGTAATACCGTGTATCAGGCGGACAAAGATAACGGTAATATAGAAAAAGCTCTAAAAAATCTGCAGACCTATGTCTACGCGCACATGAACACCGACTTGGCGGCCGGGCCGAACGCCGTGCATCCGCCAATCCAGCTCAAGTACACGTACAACCGACTTGTGGCCGTCAATAACGCTCGGGTGCAAGCTGCCAATGCGCACCTCTATAACAACGCGCAAAACTATTGCCAGGCGCTCATCCCGACCGGTTTTTCCGGCCGTTACCGCGAGTCGTGCATCAAGCAATATGTTACAACGCACGGCGCCAAGGCGCAGGAAATTCCGAAAAATCTATATGAGTTCGACTTCGTCGCGCCGAAATGGTCACCCGACCTGGCCGGTTGGAGCATGGTCGCGGCCGTCTTGTTTCTGCTGTTTGGTCTTAGTTTCTGGGCGCTTGAGGATTACATCAACCGCCGCCTCAAGCGCCACGCGTAACGTAGGTACCGAACCCAAGTTCGGCATAACTGCGTTGCCCGCGCCTATTTGCCCTTGAACGCTTATGGCGGCTAGCGTTTGGTTGAGGTGTCGTTTGTCGAGGAGTTGTCGGTGTTCGTTGTGCTGTTCTGCGTGTTGGTTGACGATTGGGTGGGGCTGTTCGCGTTTGATGCCTGTGAGCAATTCTGGCCGGTCGGATTAGCCTTGTAGTACTGGGCAATCTTCTGCGCAACCTGGCCGCTGTTCTTCAGGTTTTCCCAGAAGTAAACCTGGGAGTGGTTTATGAGCATCTGGTCTTCCGGCGCGTGCAATTCACAACCAAGCTTCACGAGTGTATAGGAATTTGCGCTAGAGCTACTAGAGTTGCTAGATGACGAATTCTGATTCTGGATGTAAAAGACGTTCGTCAAGTCGATATAGCCGTTCGTCAGATTCTGAATATGGCCGAAGTACACTTGACCGCCATTCGTCCCGTTGACGTTGACGAACACCGCCTGGTACTCATCTTTGTTGATATACTGGGATTCGTCGCCGTTATTGCCCAGGGCAAAAAAACTAGCCAGAGCGCCAATCAGTATGGCAATCGCGAGCAACAACACAACGCTGCCGATGCTAAATATTTTGCCAAATCGATCATTCTCGCGTTTTTTATTCCTTAAATCATTTGCGTTGGCCGTCGCGTTAGGAACGCCGCCAGGAATTCCACCTTGCCCGTTAGCGTGAACTGGCTGTTGTCCGTTGCGCACATTGCGATTCGTAAAATCCATGAATTTCCTATCCTCGAAAGTATTAATGCTTATGCATCTCAGTGTAATACATAAGCGCAAACTCGTACAGCTTTTTCAGTGGCAATATACCACTCCAGGGCCAAAAGGGTTGACAAACAAAAACGCGACAGAGTATGTTAGGGGTACCATTAACAATCATAAGAGGGAGAATTGCAACAATGGCATACAAGCACGTTAACTCAAGAGGCGTTACGTACTACCTGAACTCGAAGAAGGTTACACTTCGCGGGGGCAAAGAGCAGACCATTCATTATTTCAGCAAGGATCAGCGTCCAGAGGCCAGCGACTTGCCGGACGGTTTCGTCGTCAATGAAAACCCGCGTAACGCCTTCCTGACTCTCAAGCGCAAATAATTTTGCAGCAATTGCGGATAAAAGCACCCGGAATCCCCGGGTGTTTTTGATTTAAAACTTAATCTGTCAACCGAGTTCTGGTATATTAGATTGCATGGCTCAAAAAATTCTTGAGGTCAAAGACCTTCAAAAATCTTACGGCGACAAGAAAGCGGTGGACGGCATCAGCTTCAGCGTCGATAAGGGTGAGATTTTCGGCATTTTGGGGCCGAACGGCGCCGGCAAAACCACGACGCTGGAAATGATCGAGACGCTCCGTGAAATCGACGGCGGCACCGCGACCATCGACGGCGTGGACGTGGCCAAAAATCCGTACAAAATTCGCGGCATGATCGGCGTGCAGCCGCAAAGTCCGGGCTTTCAAGATAAGACCAAGCTGACCGAACTTATCCAAATGTTTGCCGCTGCGTACGGCGAGCGTGTGCATCCGAAAAAATTCCTGGACGAAGTGAATCTCGGCGACAAAGCTGATGAATATATCGAAAACCTGTCTGGCGGCCAGAAGCAGCGCTTTAGCATCGTCGCGGCTCTGGTGCACAATCCGAAAATTTTCTTTTTGGACGAGCCGACAACCGGCCTCGACCCGCAAGCCCGCCGAAATTTGTGGGAGCTGGTCGAAGAAGTCCGTGGCCGCGGAATCAGCGTAATTATGACAACGCATTACATGGACGAGGCCGAAATTCTTTGCGACCGCGTGGCGGTTATGGACCGCGGCAAAATTATCAAACTTGATACGCCGAAAAATCTCATTCAGGATTTACTCAAAAAAGGTTTCAAGAAAAAACAGCGCGTCGAGCAGGCAAATCTCGAGGACGTGTTTATCGACTTAACGGGCAAGGAGCTGCGGGGATGAGCGATATCATATGGATACTAGTTGCGGCAATCGTGGTGTGGCGAGTTGGGCGGCAATTTATAATAAGGCGGGCGCAGAAAGAACATACTTCGACACACAAAAAGCCGCTCACGCCGTGGCAGCGCAAATGGTACACCGTCTGGACGTTCTTCATAATCAACATGCGGCGGCTGTTCCGCGACCGGTTGGCGCTGTTTTTCACCTTTTTGTTCCCGCTGATTTTCCTGTTTGTCTTCGGTAGTTTGAGTCATAACAATTCGGTTTCGCTCAACGTGGCGGTGATTAACGAGTCGCATTCGGTGTTCGCCAAGCAGTTCGTGTCGCAGCTCGATAGCAGCAAAGTCATTAAGGTGAACAAAACCGTTACCACTTTTTCTGACGCCAACGAGCGGATGGGTCGCGGCGAAATCGACGCCACGATTGAGTTGCCGCCGAGTTTCGGCCAGGCAACTATCTTCTTCGGTAAATCCGGCAGCACAGGCCAGTCGTATCCGTCCGGCCAGGCCATCGTACACTATACCGAAAACAGCCAGGCGGCTGCGCAGACGCTAACCTCGGTGCTGCAGGCGCAGTTCCAGGGCATCAATAGCAAGCTGGTAAAAACCCAAACGCCGTTCACCGTAACGAGCAAGCAGACAAACGAGCATAGTTTAAGCTCGTTTGACTACACGTTTACCGGCTTGCTTGGTTTTGCCATTTTGGGCGCGGGCATTTTCGGGCCGATGAACGTCTTTCCGGAACTCAAGAAAATGGGCATTCTGCGCCGGCTGCACACGACGCCGCTGCGCGTTTGGCAATATTTCCTGTCGACCATGATGGGCAACGCGGTCACCGGCTTGATGTCAATCGCGGTCATGTTTATCGTCGCGATGCTGATTTTCCACCTTAGAGTCGTGGGCAATTACTTTGAGCTTGCCCTGTTCCTGGCTTTCGGGATTATTGTGGTTCTCGGTATCGGCTTAGCGCTCGGTGGCTGGGCGAAGAACGAGCGGCAGGTCGCGCCGCTCGGCAACATCATAGTCTTTCCGATGATGTTCCTGACAGGCGTGTTTTTCCCGCGCTACCTCATGCCGGATTGGTTGCAAAACATCACGAACTACATGCCGCTGACGCCGGTCATCGACGGCGCGCGCCTCATCGCCACCGAAGGCAAATCGCTCCTCGACCTCGGCCCGCAGCTAGCCGTCATGGCCGTCTGGACAATTATCATCTACGCCATCGCTTTCCGCGTCTTCCGGTGGGAGTAATCATCCCTTATTGATGCTAGACATGCAAATACTGAAAAATAAATACCTGCTACCGGTAACCGCATTTTCTCTAGCTTTACTAGCATGGGGAGTAATGGGCCAATTATGGATCACGGCACCCGAGGATCTGCCTATCTCGAGCACTGAAGCCTGTGCAATAGACATCCTATACTTTCTCGCCAGAGCTTTCCTATTGCTAGGAGTACTGGCATCGGTATTTGTCATAGGCAAACACAAAATCCGCAACCTTATTGCCGCATCATCAGTGATACTTGTAGGTTTCATCATATTTCAGGTGCATGAGCACCAAATAAAAAACCAGGCGTTAAAGGAATGTCTCAATACCGCCAGTCAAATTGAGACTTCACATTATTCCTACGCAAAATTCTATAGACAAGCTTGTTATGAGCAATAAGTAACTTGCATGTGTCTTGGGTAACGAGACGAGAATACACAAGATCTTACCAGAATCTACACCTACCGGGAGCCATTTTATCGGCTCTGCTTTTGGCAAAATAAGCTACACTGAAGCACATGGAATTGATCGTTGATTTGCATGTGCATTCGCATTATTCGCGGGCGACGAGTCGGAATTGCACGATTGAGGGGTTGTACTTTTGGGGCAAGAAAAAGGGGATTAATGTCATTGGCACGGGCGATTTTACGCATCCGGAATGGTTTGCGGAATTTCGCGAAAAGTTAGAGCCGGCAGAAGGCGGGTTGTTCAAGCTCAAAAGCGAATTTGCCGATGAGATTGACAAAACCTTGCCGCCGAGTGTGTGCGATAATTTGATTCTGTTCGTGCCGAGCGTCGAAATCGCGACTATCTACAAAAAGGGCGAGCGCGTGCGCAAGCTGCACCAGCTGATTATTATGCCGAGTTTTGAGGCGGTCAGTCGGCTTAACGCCCAGCTCGAAAGAATTGGAAATCTGAAGGCTGATGGTCGGCCGATTTTGGGGTTGGACTCCAAAGAATTATTGAGCCTGAGCCTCGAAGCTGACAAAGACGCGCTGTATATTCCCGCGCACATCTGGACGCCGTGGTTCGGCATGTTTGGCAGCAAGTCCGGCTTTGATTCAATTGTGGAAGCTTATGAAGATTTGGCGCTGGAAATTCGTGTCATCGAAACGGGACTATCCAGCGATCCGGCCATGAACTGGCGGCTCAAACAACTGGACGGTTTGGCGATTATCAGTAACTCCGACGCGCACTCGCCGCAAAAACTTGGGCGCGAAGCCACCGTCGTGAATTGTAATCCGAGCTATGCCGACGTAATTGGCGCGATCAAAACGAACGACGCACGACTTGCCGGCACCATAGAATTTTTCCCGGAAGAGGGCAAATACCACCACGACGGTCACCGAACTTGCAACATAAAATTCTCGCCGGAAGAAACGAAGGCTCATAACGGCATCTGTCCGGTGTGCGGCAAACCGCTGGTCGTTGGCGTCGACTACCGCGTGGACGAGCTGGCCGACCGTGCGCCCGAAGACGAAAAGCCAACAAAGACAGTCGAATACATCGTGCCGCTGACCGAAGTTGTGGCCGAACTGCACGGCATGAAATCGACGAGCGGCAAACCGGTCGTGGTCGCGTACGACAACCTCATCGCGGAACTCGGTGGCGAATTCGGTATCCTGCGCAAAATTTCGCTTGATGCCATCAAAGCCTACTCGCCGCAAGTCGCCCTGGCCGTCGAACGTATCCGCACCAACCAAGTCTACAAATCCCCCGGCTACGACGGCGTCTACGGCACCATCAAAGTTTTCAAAGACGCCCGTGAGCGCGCCAAAACCCTCAACCAGTTGTCGCTGCTGTAGCCCGTATTAGCTCAAAATAAACAGTACCCGAAAGGTTTACTCTAATAGCTTAAGTTTCCTCTGAATTGCTTCTTGTAATTGAAGTGGGTTCAGACTGTCGTAAATGGATTGTAGCAAAGCTTTCTGCTCAGTACTAACTT
>DASXEX010000025.1:0-4649 GCA_036489905.1 Saccharimonadales bacterium (SeqCode) | reverse complement strand
CAAGCTGGAGCGACTGGCGAGAGCAAGCAACCTGAACCACTTCGCCCTAAAGGCAAAGCTATACCTGAAAGCGCAGCAAGCCAGCATGGGGGAGCTTCAGGCGCTCAAAGAGGCTGGAGGTTTTGCGTAAGGTGAGTTATTATTTGGGCGGCGCTTGGCGATAAGTTGGTGCGGATAACCGGTGTGCGTGTCGCCCAGTTTGGCGTCAAGCTTGGCGATACACTGCTCGATGCGGCGGTGCGCTTCGTTGACGGTTTTGGCGTCGCCGTGATACTCGAACTCGACGAATGATCCAAGATCTTTGATAGTGTCCAGCGCGATGATCACGTCGGTGAGCTGCCACTCTTCGCGGCGTTTGTCAACGACTATAAGCTCGGTGAAATAGAGCGCTTCTAATAGTTTACGCATCGCTTCACCGTCGCTCAGCTCACTCTCGAATTCATCGCAATGCGTCTTCACCTTTGCCTTCAATGGCAGCCAGCGCTTGTACGTAATCGATGATGTATCTTTCTCTTCGCGCAGGCGCAACCATTCCGAGACATTCGGTTCCGCCAAGAAATCACGATGAGGTGCGTTGTAGTAGGTATCGACCTGGTGCTCTATGCGAAGCCTTTTCGCGTCCGCTTTTTTGAGCCGGTCGCGCAGCTCCGCATGATTTTGTAAGTGAAATTTTTGTTCGACTTCGATATGTTTCATAGTCTATTCCTTTCGCCGGGCAACGGGAATGATTTGGTGAAATCGACGATTTCATTTTTGATTTTTGCGAGTTTGACTTCGTCGTTGCGGCTCGTGATGGCGGCGTCGATCCATGTGGCAACTTGGTCCATTTCGGATTCTTTCATGCCGCGCGTGGTGAGCGCGGGCGTGCCGAGACGGATGCCGCTCGGGTCGAACGGCGGGCGCGGGTCGTAGGGCACGGTGTTTTTGTTGACAGTGATGCCAGCGTCGTGCAACGCGGTTTCGGCCTCGGCACCTTTCAAATTTTTGTTCGTCAGGTCGATGAGCAGCAAATGATTATCGGTGCCGCCGGTGACGAGTTGGTAATCTTTCTCTAAGAGTTTTTCGGCCAAACGCTTTGCGTTTTTGACGATTTGCTGGCCGTAATCCTTGAATTCCGGCTTGGCCGCTTCGTACAGCGCCACGGCGATGGCCGCGGTTTGGTGGTTATGCGGGCCGCCTTGCAGACCGGGAATGATAGCACGGTCGATGAGCGTGGGCAGATTTTCTTTGGTGCGCTCAACCTTTTTCAAAGGGTTCGACAGATTGCCATTGCACAGAATCAGCGCACCGCGCGGGCCGCGCAGCGTTTTGTGCGTGGTGGTCATAATCACGTCGGCAATGCCGGCTGGCGACGGGTGGGCACCTGCGACGACAAGGCCAGAGATGTGCGAGATGTCGGCTGCCAAAAATGCACCACACGAATCCGCAATGCCGCGAAGTTTTTGCCAGTCAAAAATCCGCGGATAGGCGGTCGCGCCAACGAAAATGAGTTTCGGCTTTTCTTTTTTGGCCATCTCGGCCATGCCGTCGTAGTCAAGGTAGCCGTCGTGACCGGTACGATATTGCACCGAATGATAGATTGTGCCGGAAAAATTGACTTTGAGTCCGTGCGTCATATGCCCGCCGAAGTACAATTCAAGTCCCATGACCGTATCGCTCGGATCGGCTAGCGCAAAATATATCGCCTGGTTCGCCGGCGAGCCCGAATACGCCTGCACGTTGGCGTGGCTCACGCCGAACAATTTTTTAGCACGGTCGCGCGCCAAATTTTCTACCTCGTCCACGAACTCGCAGCCGCCGTAGTAGCGCTTGCCCGGATAACCTTCCGAATATTTGTCGGTCAGGCGCGAACCCAAAGCCTTCAAAACCTCGGCCGACGTGTGATTCTCGCTCGGAATCATCTCCAGCCCGTCGCGTTGCCGGTTCGTCTCAGCCTTGATCAGCCGCTCAATTTCCTTGTCTTCCATTTGCAAATTGTCCATGCCAAAACTCCCTCAAGTTCAAATTTTTCAAAACTTCAAACAACTCTTGAGTAGCTAGATCATGCCTTTTATTGTACACGACTCCATCCGTTGATTTTGGGTTTAGCATGAATAACTTCTCACTGAAAACGGGAATATTGTATACTTTAGGCAGCAAAGCAAAAATTAATTCTCAAGGAAGTCGGGTGGAAAAACAAGCGACCGATGAACAAGTCAAAGAATTCTTGACTTTGTTCGATAATGACACCGAGGAAGCGGTGCAGTCTATTCGAATGGCCGCTAACCGACGGCCGCTAACTATCGATACAGTTACTCCCAGCCCGCAAAAACAATTGTCAGAATTGCCCACAAAGAACTTATTGATACGCGTTGACGCTTTGAAAAAAGAATACCGCGTCGGCCACAAAAATGTGCCGGCGCTGAACGGAGTTTCGTTTGACGTTTACGAAGGCGAGTTCATCGCGATTACCGGTTCGAGCGGCAGCGGCAAAAGCACTTTGTTGCAGCTCATGGGCGGGCTCGAAAAGCCGACTTCGGGCAGCGTGACGATCGGCGGCGTCAATCTTGGCACGATGAGCGACCACAAGTTGGCGGAGTTTCGCGGGCAAACTATCGGCTTTGTGTTCCAGTTTTTTTACTTACAACCGTTTTTGCGGCTTGGCAGAAATATTGAAGTGCCGGGCATGTTTGCGCGCACCAAGCGAAACGTGCGGCAGGCGCGCGTGCGCGAATTGGCGGTGGCAACGGGTGGGTTGGGCTTGCGGCTCTGGCAGCGGCATGATCAGCATGCTGCTCCCGCTTATCCGAAATGTCCGGCGCAACCCTATCCAAGACATGCGGGACGAGTAGTTATTTTGCAAAATATATAAAACACAACGATTTTGATTTGCACATTAAACGTCATATATGATATTGTCTGTGCCGTATGGAAACAACTAACGAGAAAATAGGCGGCCTTATTGCTCAGATACGGCAAGATCGCAGCCTTACACAATCAGAATTCGCCCGCCAACTTAGCACTTCCCAGTCGGCGGTCAATCGTATCGAACACGGCAAACAAAACTTAAGCATGGAGACGCTCGGGCGCATCAGCGACGTGCTCAACAAACAGCTCATCAGTTTGAGCGGCAGCGCAGTCAACTTGCGCATCGAGGGCAACCACGAGTTGCACGGCGAGATTACGCTCAAAACCAGCAAAAACGCGGCGGTCGGCCTGCTGTGCGCGAGCCTGCTGAACTACGGCGTGACTCGGTTCGAAAAATTTCCGAAAATTGAGGAAGTTTTTCGCATTATCGAGGTGCTCGAAAGCATCGGCGTGTCGGCGAAATGGTACGACGGCAACAACCTGGAAATCCGCCGGCCAGAGAAACTCAAACTTGAAAACCTTGATGCCGAAGCCGCACGCAAAACCCGCAGTGTGCTGATGATGATCGGCCCGCTGATGCATGACTTTTCCAGCTTCAAAATCCCGTACGCCGGCGGGTGCAAGCTCGGTGCCCGCACGGTCGAGCCGCATTTGTTCGCGCTCGAGCAATTCGGCGTCGGCATCGTCGCCACCAACGGCCACTACAACATCAGCGTCCGCAAGAAACCGGCTGGTCGCGTAGTCATGTACGAAGCCAGCGATACGGCCACCGAAAACACGCTCTTTGCCGCGGCGCGTACGCCGGAAGAAACGACTATAGAAGTCGCCAGCGCCAACTATGCGGTGCAGGACGTGTGTTTCTTCTTACAGAAATTGGGCGTGAAAGTCGAAGGCGCAGGCAACACCAAGCTCCGCGTGCGCGGTACGGCGTTCATCAAGAAAAACGTCACCTACGCGCTGGCAGAAGATCCGGTCGAAGCAATGTTCTTCACCGCTGCGGCCGTCACCACGAATTCAAAAATCACCATCCGGCGCGTGCCAATCGAGTTCGTGCAGCTCGAATTGCTCAAGCTCAGGAAAATGGGGCTGAAATTAGATGAGACCGAACGTTATAAAGCCCTGAACGGTCAAACCGACCTGATCGATCTCACCATCCACAAGCACAACGGCAAGCTGCGGGCGCTCACCGGCAAGCTGCATCCAAACGTATTTCCGGCCGGCATTAATGCTGACAACCTACCGTACTTCGTACCAATCTGCGCAGTCGCGCACGGCCGCACGCTCATCCACGACTGGATATACGAAAACCGCGCCATTTATTACACCGAAATGACCAAGGTCGGCATGCAAGTGGAACTGGCCGACCCGCACCGCCTGTACATCACTGGCCCGACCAAGTTCACCAAAGCCGACGTCGTCTGTCCGCCGGCGCTCCGTCCCGCCAGCTTGCTGCTCGTCGGCATGCTTGCCGCCGACGGCATTTCAACGCTGCGCAATATCTATACCATCCAGCGCGGCTACGAAGATTTGGCCGAACGCCTAAACTCACTCGGCGCCCGCATTACCGTCCTTCATGAGATTTGATCCGAGTTCCTAATTGTCACGACTAGATATGCCGGAAAACGGCGGCGAAAAGAAGCTCTTATAATCGGGAGCGCTTTCGCATTAGCTACTAATAAAAGGTTACCCTAACCGCTAACGGTTATCAGTAATGGTAGCCCAGCTCTCGCTGAGTCCTTTCCAGCTTAATTGTTAAGAGCCTGTTCACGATCTCCAATTCCGTCCCAAAGCCGCCCATTCCG
>DASXEX010000018.1:0-18548 GCA_036489905.1 Saccharimonadales bacterium (SeqCode) | reverse complement strand
TTCACGTTTCGCTTTAATCGACGGAAGTCTAAATCGAGAGGACAGCTTTTCTACAGACTGGTTCAGCAAGCGCTAGAGGTAAAACCGGCTCCTCTCTCAAGTATCAAGGAATTTTAGTGGTGTTAAGTGCATAGCCAAGTAGTATTTTTTACTTCAGGCGGAAGCTTTGGATGGCGTTCGTGAAGATGGTGAAGTCGGGCGTGGAGCCATTGTCGGTGTAGGCGAAAAACAGGTTGTGACGGCCGGTGGTCACGCCGGTGAGTTTTACGACGTTAATGCCGTCGCTCGAGCTCGTGCCGACAACATCGCGTTCGTAGTTGGCCAAGTCGCAGAGAAAATTGATGTTATCCCACTTGGCCGGCGTGGCGGGTAAGCCGGGCACTTTATCGCCGGTGAAATCGGCGCAGTTGTCTGAAACTTCTGTGGGTATCACGCGATTGCCATTGCCCTGCACGGGCAGAACGCGATTCACGCCGAGGTTGGCTGGAATCGTATCGACGTAAATTTGCAGCTGCTCCACGCCCGGGTCTCCGCCGGCGGTGTTGTGCCAAGTGTAGATGTTGGACGCAGCCGTTTGGTGACTCACAAAAACCCAGTCGGCCGGCAGGCTGATAGTGAAAATCCCCTCATTAAAACGCTTGGTCGATCCGTAGGTCGCGGTTACTCTGCTGACAACTGCGGGCGGTGGCGAGCTGATGACAGTGTCGGACGTAAAATAATGTTTGGCCGCAAAAATACCGCCAGCTATCAAAACAATTAGAACGAACAACAGCACCGCATACCGCTTACGGTGACTCAACTGCCGTTTACCGAAACGATAACTTTCCACGTGCCCGCCCCTTGCTTACATTATAGTACCGTGTCAAGCTTCGGCGCGTTTTTTGAGTTCGCTCAAGCGTGGCATGAAACTCTGCGCGGCGCCATCCAGACCGAGCACCTTCAGCGCACCGACCAGCACATACAACTGGTCAACACTCGCCTGCGCCAATTCGCTGCCTAGGTTTTCGACCTGACTGAACGCGTGTTCGACTTTTTCGACAAGCCACTTTTCTTCGCTTGGGCGTATCTCGTTCGTTTTGATTTTTTCCGGCTCGATCGGTTGCACCAATTCCAGTGAGCGCGCCGAACGGTCGCGTTTGCGCAAATGCCCGCGTTTGATGAGACTGCCCACGTGCAGCGCCACGGTTGCCACCGAGTTGTAATTGAGACCTGACATAATCTCGCGGTAGCTCGGGCTGTAGCCGTGTTCGCCGATAAATTCTTCGATAAACCCCAGCAGTTCGCGCTGCTTTTTGGTTGGCCGAACCGATTCGTTCACATTTCCCCCTCGTTTACTTTGAGCTGCCGCGGTGCGGCACGTGCTGGGCGATCATTACGGCTGTGCGTGGCAACGAGCGCAGCGGCCGGCCACGCAAACGATGCGACTCCGGAAACACCCACCAGCGATACCATGCGTAATTCCAAAAAGTGAAAAATCCGGCCGAGACAAATTGGCCAAGGTACGGCGTGAGACCGGCGACCTTCAGCTCGCGCACAATCACGTAGTCAAGCAAAAAATCAACCAGCGTAATGATGGCGTAGCGCTTCGTAACCTCAACGCGATGCTCCGACAATGCCGGGCTGGAAAACACCCAGAACCGCTGCAAGCCATAATTCACCACCCAGCCGACCACGTCCGCCAAAATCTTCGCCCACCACAACGTCCAATGCAACCCCGAGTAGCAAACGAAAAACACTAGATAACCCGTCCAGAAATACAACCCGCCGCTGATCATATATTCAGCCAGCTGGATGATTCGCTGGTGGAGTTTGGTCGACGACTTCGATTCTTGTGCCATATGGTTGTTCTGCTTTTGTTTAAAGTATACCAGGCTACGAGACAATACCGCTAAATCTGGGGCGTGAATTTGCTATAATGAACGAAATGAAAAACGACTTTACTCACCCTGCGCTCGCCGCCCAGCAAGACAAACCGCTCGTTTACACTGCAATGTCCAAGCACTTGTTTTACTATCGCATGTTTATTTCGGTATTCGTGCTGGAACATGGCGGCGTGCCGCTCAATCCGTTTATGGTTTTCGATTACTTTTTGCTGGATGCTGTCGACCGCGATTTAGTGCGCGAGGGCAATAATAACCTTGTTAAATGTTGCGATGAGATTTGGGTGTTCGGCGCGATCAGTAACGGCGTGCTGGCCGAAATCCAAATTGCTAATGAGCAAGGCAAGCTGGTTCGCTATTTTACAATCGAAAAGCCGCATAAAGTCGTTGAGATCGCCAAAGCTAAGGCCGAACTAGAAACCGAAGTTGCCGACCTGCGGCACTTGCTGTAACGCAGGTCTTTACATTAACTATCACTTCGCCAGTTTAGCGTGTGGCAGTTTTCGGTCGGCGGCCAAAGCGATCCCGGCCAAGCCCCACCAAACATAAGCAAATGCGTCGTCGACCCATGCGTGGGCTCGGTAGGCGAATAGCTTCTGTAACATTGGTGTACGAAGGAACTACAGACCTCGCTTCGGAAACGGCCGAATAACAAGCAAACTGGCAACAAACAGCACAGCACCAAACCAAATAACTCCTATGCCATAACTACGGAGATGTTGCGCATCCACTGTTGCAACCTTAGGTGACTTGGCAGGATTAGTAGGATTGTACGCAATGGGGATGCTCTCTCCTGCTTGATACGTAGACGTATACGCCTGACTTACGTTGCCCTTGAACGTATAGGCACGGCCATTTTGCGCTCGAAACAAAATGGTGGGTGTAAAGCTTCTGTTTGAAGTAGTGTGTATCTGGGTAATCGTTCCTGTGGACTTGATATACGAAGCCGGTATACTATTTCTCTGAAAATTAGTTACGCCATACGAAAAGGCTATCAGAGATATAACAAGCAATGATATCCCAACGGCTCTACGAGCTGACTGAGGTTTCGGCAAAGCGCCAGCTGGTGCTGTCTGGGGCATTTTGGGAGATGTACGAGGCATAATTAATACTTAATGCGTGGCAATGGATACGTTATTTCTGTTGTAATTCCTGCATCGCTTTGATCCACTGCATGTTTTTCGTGAAATTCTGCTCTGTGACCACCCCAGCAGCCCCGGCGTCCCCCATCGTCAGCTTTTCGGCATCCACATTAACCCAGGATATCTTGTACTTTTTATGTGGCGTTTTAACGTAAAAAATGTGGAGTGGAAGGGATAAAGCGTATACTTCCAGCGGCTCGAAAAATAGCGGGGTATTTTTATGATTTCATTAATCGGTATATCGTTGACAAACGCGCCGGTCTTTGCGTCTTCTAGCTTCAAGTATGTGCTATAAAGTGTTAAGGTCAGCTGTTGGACGGTAACGCGTTTCTGGAATAGGTTCTGCAAATAGCCCGTGTCTCTGAGTATGACTTTCTCGTCATCGGTTGTTTGTGTTGGAGCCGGTTGCATTTAGCACAATGATACTACATCTAGAAGGAACGCTCAATACGAAGACGGTGCCGAGTGGCTCGTCGTTTGTAATAGTACGTACGTCTTGTTAAAATATACGTATGAAAACCAAGCTTACGCTTAGTGTAGACAAAGAACTCGTGCAGTACGCCCAGCGTCAGGCCCGACGTGATGGTCAGTCGATTTCGGGCATGTTTTCTTCATTTTTACTGAACCGCAAATCCCAGGCTGAAAAGAAGACGGCACCACGTGTCACCACAATGGTCGGTACATTGAAGCAGTATCCAATTAACGATTCCAAGCCAGCCATACGTGCCGCTTATGCCAAAAAATTTGCTGATTGATCTGAACGTCGTTATCGACGTATTCCTGGAACGGGCCGGCTACGAAGCGTCGCGTGATGTTATTGCACTCGGTCAACACGACGATTATCGGCTGTTCTTGAGCGCGCACGCAGTGACGACGTTCGCCTACTTGCTTGAAAGCGCAAAGGTTCCAAAAACGCAAATCTCCCGGCACATCGACTGGCTGTTGCAGACCTTTCGGATAGTCCCGGTTGACGGCGCACTACTCAGGACGGCACTCGCGAGCCAAGTGCGTGATTATGAAGACGCCGTGGTCGAAGGTGCCGCGATTACTTGTAACGGCTCGACGATTGTCACCCGCAACCTCAAAGATTTCAAGGCCAGCGTCGTACTGGCTGCAAAACCGGAAGATTACCTTAAAGCCACATAGTTCTAGCGCTCGTGCATATCGTCATGCGTAAGCTTTTTGCCAACACGAAGATGGCTCGTTTGCTCCCACAATATCCCGAGTTTACCGGCAGCTTCCCCGTCTTCTGATTTTCGGCTAAGCGCAATACCTACCGATCCCCACCAGACGTAAGCGAGGGTGTCGTCGGCCCAGGCGTGGGATAGCAGGTTTACGAACGTCAAGCCGGCAAGACTAACTAGCAGGACGAGTGGCAAACGGTCTGGCTCGGCGCGGCGTTTCCATAATTCTTTGGCGAGCAAAATGTTGATCGCCAGAAATATCGCGAGGCCGAGCCAGCCGGCTTCCTGGCCAATTTGCAGGAAATAATTTTCGGCGATGCGCGCCGGATGGTTATTATGCACCGATGCCGGACCGGCCGTGCCCGGGCCGCGGCCAAACGGCTGATGCAGCACATCGTGGACGCCATTTTCGAGCGCCGACGTGCGGTTTTGGTTCGAGCTATGCTTCGAGTGCGACAACTGGCTGGTATGGAAAAACGTATCCTCGAAATCGGCGTTGTGGCGCAGCAGCAGCGCCGCGCCGCCGACAAGCACACAAAGCAACGCAGCCGCCGCGAGCAACCATAGCCTCATTCGCTCACTTTTGATGCTCAACCAACCAACGCCAAAAACTGCCAGCGTCGCGCCAAAATACGCGCTGCGCGAGTAGGTAAAATACAAAACGAAGAGTGCCGCTAGACCAAGCAAAAGTTTGAGCCAAAACTTTTTCACAGGCCTCTTGGGCAAAAAGGTCGCAGCAAGCGCCGCAACTATCACGACCAGATATGCGCCGAGCGGGTTGGCGCCGCGCAAGGTCGATTGCACGCGCACGAATCGGCTGTTTTGGTCAACCAACTCAAATGGTCGAATGGTCGCGGAGCCATAACCGAAATGGCTCAGAAAATTCGGCGGCAGTACAAACGCTTGCAGCAAACCGAACGCCACAACAATTGCCGCCGGAATCAGCACCAGCTTTTGCCAATGCATGCGCAGCCACGCCGAGCGACTCGCCGCAACCCAGGCCACGAAGAATATTGCCGTCAGCCGCAAATCTTCAACCAACCCTTCGCCGAGCGCCGCACGATTGACTTGGTGCCGCTCAAGAGCAATTGCTCCGAGCAAGATTTGCAACAAAACATACACCGCCATCAGCCGGAAAATCCACGACTTTCCCGCCTCGCGCCGCAAGCGCCGGTCTTGCCACAAAAGCCAAACCGCCACCAGCCCGATTGGCACGAGCAAAATTTCCTTCCAAAGCCGCAGCAGCGTGTAGTGCCCGAACGCGCTCGCCGCCCAAATCGTCAAAAACGCGTGGAACGGCACGAGCACTAAAATGACGGCGACTACAGCCGTGACGAATGCGCTGACTTTTGACATAAAAGATGGGCTCATAATGCTACAATCAAGTATATATTATGAAGTCTAACGCCTCACTCATTTACAACTTTTGCTTGGTGGTGGGCGATTTTTTGGCGCTCGTGGCGGCATTTCTCGGCGCATTTGGTTTGCGGGGGCTCAGCAGCGTGCCGGTCGCGCATCCTATCCATTTGCACACCTACGTCGGCGTATTTTTGGCGCTGTTGCCGTTTTGGATTTTGATTTTCGCACTGCTTGGGCTGTACAACAGCAACATTTATGAAAAGCGTTTTAGCGAGTTACCGCGACTGCTCATCGGCTCGTTCATTGGTTTGACGTTTGTGATTTTTTGGAACTTCGTATCTGTTAAACCGATCTTTCCAGCTAAGCTCGTGCCGATTTACGGCTTCGTTCTGGCATTCCTGCTGCTCATCATTTTCCGCAATGTAGCAAGACTGAGCCGCGGCTGGCTTTTCGGCTACAAGGTGGGACTGAGCCACGTGCTGATCGTCGGCAACACCGGCATGTCGCACGAGCTTATCGACTCGTTGGTGCACAGCCGCCAATCGGGCTATAAAATTGTGGCCGTGGTGGGCGGCAAACTTGCCGTGGGCGAATACAAATTGCCGCTGTACGCGCGATTCAGCCAATTTCTGCAAGCGCATCCCGAGCCGAATCTGCACGGCATTATTCAAACCGAACTCTACGCTGACGAAGCGCGCAATGCCGAAATCCTGACCTACGCCCAGGAGCACCACGCCACCTACCGCTTCGTGCCGGGCAACACCGAATTGTTCGTGGGTAACGTCAATGTCGAATTATTCCGCGGCTCAACACCGGTCATCACCGTCCGCCAAACCGCGCTGTTCGGCTGGGGCCGCATCGTCAAGCGGCTGTTCGACTTGGCGGTGGGTAACCTACTGCTTATTATCACCTCGCCGATAATGCTCGTCGTGGCACTGCTGGTTAAATTGAGTGACGGCGGCCCAGTGTTTTTGCGTCAAGCCCGGCTGACGCGCTTCAACCAGGAGTTCCGCGTTTTCAAATTCCGCACCAACAATGGCACGTACAACGGGCTCACCCCCGACGAAGCCTTTGCCAAAATGGGACGGCCCGATTTGCTCGCGGAGTTTCGCGCCAACGGTAACTTCTTGCCCGATGATCCGCGCAACACGCGCATTGGAAAATTTTTGCGTGCCAGCAGTCTCGATGAACTGCCGCAACTTTTCAACGTCTTCCGCGGTGAGCTCAGCCTGGTCGGCCCGCGCGCGCTCATCCCCAAAGATTTGGCCGAATACAAAAAGCGCCACACAATTTTGAGCGTCAAGTCCGGCATCACCGGACTCGCCCAAGTTTCCGGGCGCAACAACATTCCGGTCGACGAGCGGCGCAAACTGGACCTGTATTACGCCCAGAACTGGACCTTTTGGCTCGACATCGTCATCCTGCTCAAAACCTTCAAATCCATTTTCAGCCACGAATACGACGGAAAGTAAGTTGACAATATATAATGCTGGAGTAGAAATGAAAGCTTTAACGATCCGCGAAGTTCAACTGCACTTGGAAGAATATTTTGAAGCGGCTAAACGTGGTGAGAGGATTTTATTCGGACCGTATGGAAGGCCGGAATTTGAGCTAGTTCCATTTAAAAAGACTTCTTCTGACAAAAAGCCTAAACTAATCGGTCCGCACAAATGGCAAAAAAACTCAAAGTAGCTATCGTGCACGATTGGCTGGTGGGTGGTGGCGCGGAGCGTGTCGTTTTTGAGCTGCACAAAATGTTTCCGGACGCGCCGATTTATACGTCGTATTGTTCGGATGAGTGGCGCGCGAAACTTGACGGCAAAGTCGTGACCGGCTGGCTGCAGCACTTCGGTAAGCTTAGAAAAATTCTAGTTTTGGGACGAATTTGGTGGTTCACACACCTGAAGTTCGATGGCTACGATTTGGTTATCAGCAGCTCGGGCAACGGCGAGGGCAACGGCGTCCACGTTCCGAAAGGCACGACACACGTCTGCTATTGCCACACGCCGACGCATTTTTATTGGCGGCATTATGAACATTATTTGCGCCGTCCGGGCTTCGGCGTTTTTGATCCGCTCGCCCGGCTTGGTTTGAAGCTGCTCGTCGGGCCGCTCCGGCGCTGGGATTTGCGCGCGAGCAAACGGCCGGATTATTTCATCGCCAACTCGACGCATACCCAAGCCGACATCAAAAAATATTACGGCCGCGATTCGGTCGTGATTCACCCGCCGGTTGATGTCGCCAGGTTTGCTGATGCGCCGCAAGGCAAGCGGGCCGGTTTCGTGACGATGGGGCGGCTCGCGACGGCCAAGCGCGTCGATATTATCGTGGAGGCGTGCACCAAACTCGGCCTGCCGCTCAAAGTCATTGGCAACGGCGCGGATTACGAGCGCCTAGAGCGTTTGGCCAGTCCGACCGTTACCTTCATGAATAAGGCAAATCATAATCGTGTCAGCGACGCCGACATGCCGTCCCAGCTTGCCAGCGCAGAAGCCTTCTTGTTCGCCAGCTTCGACGATTTCGGCATCGCGCCTATCGAAGCTTTGGCGGCCGGCACGCCGGTCATTGCCTACAAAGCCGGCGGCGCGCTCGATTATGTTAGCCCGAGCAAAACCGGCGAATTTTTCGAGCCGCAAACGGTCGAAGCGCTTATTGATGTACTCAGAGAATTTGACGCAAAAAAGTACAACGCTGCCGAGATCGCCAAATTCGCTGAGCAGTTCTCCGCTGATAATTTTTGCCACAAGATGGAAGATCTGCTGCTAAAGCTTGCCCTTGATGACAAAAAGACTATAATCTGACGTCATGTGCGGTATAGTCGGCTATATTGGCAAGCGGCCAGCGAACAACATTGTGCTCGACGGGCTCAAAGCTTTGGAGTACCGCGGTTATGATTCGGCCGGCATTGCGTTACTCGATAAAAATAAGCGCGGGCAAATCGTCAAGCAAGTCGGGCGTGTCGAAGGACTCGAAAAGGCATTAGCCGAAGCGGGCATGCCCGTGGGAAACCTCGCCATCGGCCACACGCGCTGGGCGACGCACGGTGCGCCGAGCATTCTGAATGCGCACCCGCACAGTAACCAGGATGGAACCATTTTCGTCGTGCATAACGGCATTATTGAAAACTACACCGAGCTCAAGGAAGGCCTGCAAAAGCATGGCTACAAATTCATTTCCGAGACCGACACCGAAGTTATTCCGCACCTTATCGACTTCTATTTTCGCGAGCTTCATGATTTTGAAAAAGCTTTTGAAAAAGCGCTCGACGATTTGCGCGGCGCGTATGCGATTGCAACCGTAACGACGCATGAGCCGGAAAAATTATTCGTGGCACGGCTGTCCAGCCCACTCGTAATCGGTGTCGGCAAAGACGAGTTTATCGTGGCAAGTGACCCGACGGCCATCATGGCACACACCAAGGAAGTTATCTTTTTGCAGGACAACGAGGTCGCGGTGATGACGCCGAAAGGTTACGCGATCAAAGACCTGAAGCGTGCCGAAAAAGTCTTGCGTAAGGCGGAGCGGCTCGATTTTGATGTCGACCAGGTTGCGTTAGGCAAGTTCCCACATTTCATGATCAAGGAAATCTTTGAAGCGCCACAGACTATCCGCTTGGCGTCTGCTGGGCGCACGAATGCTAAAACACACACCGTCAAGCTCGGCGGCCTCGAGAGCATCGCTGAACAACTGCAACATATCGACCGTATCGTGATAGTGGCCTGCGGTACGGCAAGCTACGCCGGCATGATTGGCGAATATCTTATTGAAGAGTTGGCTGGCATTCCGGTTGAGCTGCAAATCGGCTCGGAATTCAAATATCGCAAAGAGCCGTTTTCGCGCGGCACCGCCCTGATTGTTGTATCGCAATCCGGCGAAACTGCCGACACTATCGCTGCAGTTAAGAAGGCACGGAAATACGGAGCGCTGTGTCTGGGCGTCGTCAATGTGGTCGGGAGTACGCTCGCGCGCATGACCGATGCCGGTGTGTATTGTCATGCGGGTACCGAACAAGCCGTAGCAAGTACGAAGGCGTTTATGGCGCAGGTAGTCGTGCTGCTGCAAATTGCACTCATGCTGGGCCGCGGAAAGTCGCCACTATATAACGACCTATTACAGGAAATTGAAGCGTTGCCCGTGAAAGCCGAGGCGGTCCTTGAACAGGCACCTACCATAAAGAAGCTTGCAGAAAAATACATGCACTACAGAGATTTTCTGTTTATCGGTCGGCGCTACGCCTACCCGACGGCCTTGGAGGGTACACTCAAGCTAAAAGAGTGTGCGCTTATCCATGCCGAGGGCTACGCCGCCGGCGAGATGAAGCACGGCCCGCTTTCGCTCATCGACGAAGGCTTCCCGACCTTCGCCCTTGCCGGCGACGGCCCGATGTATGAGAAGACTTGTTCAAACATCGAGGAGATCAAAGCTCGCAGCGGTCCTGTTATAGCTATTGCGACCGAAGGCAACAAAGCAATCAAAAAACTTGCCGACGACGTCATTTATATCCCTAAAACGTTGGAGCAGACTGAGCCGGTTCTGCAAGCCATCGTCGTACAGTTGTTCGCCTACTATGTCGCCGTTGCAAAAAATTTGAACGTCGACCGCCCCCGCAACCTCGCCAAATCTGTCACGGTAGAGTAAGCAGTTGCCAAGTGGCCCAAGATAAAAGGGTGTAACTTGCCCGCTGCGCTATATTAATTCGCCGCAAATAGTATCAGTAATTATGCTACGGGTGTGGTACGTCTGCACGCATGCGCTTATAAATTTCGTTAAGGTACGGGGCTCCGGGATATAAAGTTAACTCGCAAAAAGTGCGCTACCGGAAACGCATTTTTTGTAGTTTATGTAAGCTGTTATCAGTACGTTTTATGTTCTCCTCATATTAGATATTATAATAGCAGCTACCACCATGAACTCTCAATCTGCCATCCATTACGCTCTCACCAAAAACCAGCGGGTCATACTCGACCTGCTCTACCGTTTCCGCTTTGCAACGTCAGGCCAGCTTAACAAGGCTCTCGATGTCAGTAAACCAACCGTAAATAAGCGCTTACGGCTTATGATGGAACTGGGGTACGTTGGGCGAAAATACGAACCAGGATATCGTCTGCTAGGAAAACACGCATCGTATTACTTGTTGTCGGCGGGCACCAAACCACTTAAGCAACTGGGGAGTGAACGATACAGCCCGACGGTACTGCGAAATACCTACCACGACCAGACCGCATCCGAGCAATTCGTGGCACATTGCCTACGTGTGTTCGATGCCTATTGCACGCTGCAATTCCGCTACGGCGAAGACTTACAATTCTTCACCAAAAGCCAACTGGCGCCCTTCGCGTACTTTCCTAAGCGCCTGCCGGACGCGTACATACAGCTTGGTGAAGGCGACGAGCGAAAGCTATTCTTTTTGGATATGTTGTACGAAAGCCGCCCCTTCTTTTTGGCGACACGGCGGATGCTGCAGTACATCGACTATGCAGATGGCGGCAACTGGCCGGCAAAGTACGCGCTGCCGAAAGTGCTGTTCGTCTGTGACACCCCGTCATTACAAAAGCGCCTGCAGAAACGCATGCGATGGACGATTGAGCATATCGGCAATAAGGACCTGCGATTCTTTACGGCAACGGCGGACGGGCTTGGAGATCAGGCGGCCTGGCACGATATGGCCGATCCCGAAGGAGCCCTTTCGTTGCGGGACATTTAAATGTCTACCGGCCAAAAAGCCCAGGAGCCATACGCTACGGCCGGGCCAGGCATTGCTGGTGCTTAGCTAATACTCTACTTATAAACGAGGTCTACGGGAATTAAGCGAGAACCTTACCCCTCTCTTATTTATCTGATACTGTCTGGATCTGTTATCCAATAAACCCCTCAGGTTATAAACTCATTGGCCGGTGGTCCTGGACACGTAGTACGTGACACATTACTTGTTCTGTTCGTAGTGTTGGACCCAGCCAAGCGCAGCCTTACTTGCTGTTATTTTGCAAGGCGTATTAACTGCTTCTCGGGCACTTTTTCGCTGCCCGCTGGAAGTTCGGACCCCTCGTCAGCGTCATCCTTGGCCTGCCCAAGGCCCGCGTTTTTCACCGCACCGCCGCTACCGCTACCATCCCCTGTCGATAATCTCTTGGCGACCCACTTTTTGGCATAATTTGCCCGCGACGCCGCCACGACTGCCTCGGCTATACCCTCGCTGCCCGCCCCATCGAGGACTATGGTCGTACCGGAAACCGGTTCTAGCGGTTCAAGCCCGCCAGATAGCTTGGCGTAGAAATGGTAGGCCGACAAATTGGCAATCTCGCCAGGATCGACCCGGCCGTTGAACAGGTGTAATAGCTGCTTTTCATCAGCCAGACTGTTGGACTTAAAACCGATGATCGTGCCGGCGTTCGTCAGAATAGTGTTAACCATCTTCTGGTCGCTTTGTTGCGAAGTCGTTTGCTCGGCCATGGTCAAGAACAGCTTGTACTTTCTGGCTTCAGAAAGCATCTCCACGAACGATACCGTAGCGAAATTCTGAAACTCGTCAACGTACGCATAGAACGGCCGCCGCTCGGTGCGCTGCTGCTTAATCCGTCTGAACGAGGCTAGCTGCAACTTGGCAAGGATTGAGATACCGAGCACTTCCGAAGTATCCTCGCCGACTAGTCCTTTTGCCAAGTTGCAGATCAGTATTTTACCGTCAAGTATTTCGTCAAAGTTGATGGTAGACTTCGGCTGACTCAAGATGCGTTCCGCGGACACGGACGCATGGTAGCGCCCGATCTTTGACGTCACGCCGCTCATCATTTTCACCTGTTGGTAATCGCCGGCTCTAGAAAATTCGTTTCGCCAGAAGTTCTTGAGCCATTGCTGTTCCAGTTTGTCGACGATCGGCTTGCGGAAGGTGCTGTTGGTAAGCAAGTCGTAGACGGTAAAGAGCGTTGCATCCTTGACTGTCAAGGCAGTAAGCACGGTGTTGCGTAGCACGTACTCGATGCGATGGCCGCCCGTGCCGTTATCAGAGAACGTCTTGCGCATGATAGACACCACCGTCTCGGCAATAAAATCCTTAGCATCAAGCAGTTCGTCGCCGGTTAAGCCTTCGGGCACTTCAAGCAGATTGAGGCCGATGGGATATCCTAAATCCGACGGGTTGAAATAGATCACGTCGTTAACGCGTTCCCTGGGTATGTACGCCAAAAGTTCCTGGGCCAGATCGCCGTGCGGGTCAATTACTGCCACGCCCTTGCCGCTTTGGATATCCTGCACGATGGCGTACTTCATCAGGGTCGTCTTACCGTTGCCCGTGCCGCCCACGATAAAGACGTGGCGTTCGCGCTCCTCGGCAGTCAGGCCGATGTCCGTGGTTACGCCGTGGTGGTAATTCCGCCCAAGCACGACGTCAAGCTTCGTGCCGTTTTTAAGCGCCACCGGCGCGGCGAGCGTCTTGCTCATCGATTTGATGACGTTATCCGTGCGGGCCGCTGTTGCATGCGGAAAGTGGTACAACCCGGCCACTTCACTTGCCGATAATATGCAGGCGTTCCTATTGAACAAAGCTGGCAACCGGTGCTTCAGCTGATATGCGCGGAGCACGCCTTTCAGTTTGTACGGGAAATTACTCCTTGCCCGTAGAGACTGGTATCTCGGTACTTGGAACGAGAGAAAAGATTGGCGGATGTCGTTGGCAATCGCAGCTGAACGTTGCCGATTTTTAGTCACTACAACGACCCTAATGCTAACGCGGAATAGCTGCTGGCCCAGCTTATCGTAGACAGACTCGGCTAGATCCTGCTCAATACGGCTGAGCGTGCGCGCCGGCTGCAGCTTCATGGCCGCTTGCTGCTGGTTCTGCGCGTTGCCGCGATGCAGCTGCGAGGAATGCTGCGACGGCCCGCTCGTCATTTCACCGATTCCGTCAGTGACGGCAAACAACACCTCGTTGATGCCGTTCAGCACCGGCCTGATACTAAAAACCCGCCGCTGTTTGCCCAAGTCGCTCACGTGCGCCTCGTTGTGCAACACCTTATGGCCTAATTTGTGGGCGTGTCGGATTTTAGCCGGCGACAGCACGTGCTGTATGGCAACCAGCTCGCCTGGGGTAAGGTTCGCAAGGGCGCCGGTTAGGTATGTATCCGGGTCGATTTTAGTAAGTACATCATACTGTTTCAGCGGATATGCAAAATGACCGGTTAACCTGAACGATAGCACGCGCGCCTCACGGAGCGAGCTTTCGTCCGGCAAATAGTCTTCAACCTCCTTAAGTTTTGCATCGGGCAGATAAGAAGCCGCATGTTTCTCAAAAGCGTGCTTGTCTTTCTTTGGCACACGGATAAGATAGCGGATGCCGCCCTCATACGTCGAAGCAACTTCCGGCGTAAAAACTGCGCTTCGCCCAAGCGCTTTGTCGAGTGCCTGCCGCGTTTCTTCCAGGCCGTGTAATACGGCGAATAATTGATCGTTAGCCAAGGATGCCTTGTCGCTATTTGCAGGCGGGGTCAACTCTAAAAACGCCGCCTCTTGCCTGAGCAGATGGCACATGTTCAGGAGCCGCACGGCGAGAACCACGAACGCCACGAGCAGTATGGCGCCGCACACGGCCAAGGCGGTAACCAAAGCGACCCGCGGCAACATGGAGAAAAAGGTGCCGATCGCATGCTCGAATTCCTGCATTTGTTTTGGGGTCGGAAAGTTGGTCGGCACAGTATTTCTCCTCTAGCCCACCGCTTTCGGCAATATTATCGTATGGTAGCCTATGCGCGTTAACCGGCGCAACCCTATCTATCAAAACTTTGCCATCAGATTCGCAAATATTTCCTTACGGCAGGTAGAAAAGTCTCCGGTATCTGCTCGAGCCAGCCGTGTAGAATTTAAGTCTCATTTTCGAACATTTTTCGTTTGAAGCGCAGAGGGAGTATAGCTCCTCATGCGACAATATCGTCCTTTACTTTTTGTTTTTATGCTAAAATTGTCGTATGCAATTGAACAAAAACAGTTCGTATGTGCTCCTCTATTTATTAAGGGGCGCTGTATCGGCAGCTGAAGTTAATAAGCATACGCCCGAAATAGATATACGATCCATTCAGCGTGCTCTGGGCCGCCTCACGGAGCTCTGGCTAGTAGACAGAAGGGGGCCGGTTAACAACCCGATGTACTCCATTAACTATGAAGTGTTGCTTACCGCTAACGTACCGGGCAAGCTACTCGAGGATGAGAACCGGCCTGAGAGCCGATTCAACCACGGGCTTATTGACTGGCTTGCCCAAACATCCCCCGAAAAACTCAGGCAAACCATTAGCCGCAGCGCTGCAACGCCCAAAATCAAGCACTCAAAAATGTCCGCGAAAGGGCTAGCATACTTGACCGTAGAGCTGTCATGGAAGTCTTCGGCACTTGAAGGCAACACCTACACCCTCCTTGATACGCAGCTGCTTATCACTGAGGGCATTAAAGCAAAAAATAGAACGGCGTTCGAAACACAGATGATTCTGAATCACAAGAACGCTATCGGATTTATTGTCGAGCATCCGGAATTGTTTACGGATCAAATCACGTTCGCAACCGTTGAAGAGCTGCATAAAATCATCGGCGATAACTTAGGAATTGCCAAAGGCGTCAGGAAAAAGCTCGTTAGAGTTAGCGCGAGCAACTATGTTCCTCTGGCCAACCCGCACCAGCTCCGCGAAAACGCCAATCGGATACTGGGCATTGTCGGCCGACCTACCGATCCATTCACCAAAAGCCTGCTGGCGCTTAGTCTGATACCCTATCTTCAAATCTTTGAGGATGGAAATAAGCGCACCGGCCGCATGCTAGCCAATGCTGTATTGATTAGTATGCTAGGTAAAGGTTTTAGCTTGCGAAAAGTGAGTGCACGAGAACTCGCTCTAGCTTACCTTGCGCTCTATGAATTTAACAGCATCGAGCCACTGTCAAAGATATTGCGTGCAGAATTATCATGATAACGATGCAGGTGTTCTGCAAGTCATCTCTCCCAAGCATCCCGGTGAGCGGCTGACGCGTATGACTGGTGCTTAGAATAATGCTCGGGAATCGCCACCCCTATGGCTATGCGGGTGTAGCCTCCAACCCAACCGTCCATAACGATACGCTCCCAACCTTACCGCAAGTTTATACTTGACGCTGGTATCGAACTCTCTATAATGCTTATCATGATTCTAAAAATCTGCCAGTCGAATAGTTCTCAGCCGGAGGAAGCTTCGTAGTCTTGCAGCCCAAGCCATGTAACTTCCCCGGCCTGGCCGGGGATTTTTAATATCAAGCCTTACCAATTTGGTTGAAGCTATTTTCGAGCCCGGCGTCGCCTAATAAGTTGCAACGCAGGACTAAGGCCAGCAAAGCGCTCGTGAGAGTACGGATGACCGCGTAATAATCAAAGGCGGCCATGCGGGGTAGCAATACTGCTTTAGCGGTGCACTCCCAAAACCCACGGATTGGTTTTGCACGTTCGAATCGCGCACTACTGCAGCGGGGGTGTGATGATAGGCAAGGTCGTTTCATTTGCTTGACGGTGTAAGTTGATCTGGGGAAGCCTGGTGAGACCACTGCACGGAATGGCGGCGGGGCGATAGCCTTATCCGCCGGGCTCGAAAATAGCTTATAACCGCCTCGGGTAGTATCGCGCGCTACGTCTTCACCGTTCTGGACCAGTTCATCTTGGGGAGGTTGGCACCCCTTCTCTCCAGCCAAAGGTACACCAGAACAGACCTAGACTATATCCAAAAACTCCAAGGCATTGTCGCAACGTACAATCTGCCATTGGGCCTCGCTACCATACGTCTCAACCCACTCCTTTGGAGGGGATAGCACTTTATCCTTCCACTTGAACTCATAGCCGAATAGTTTGCCGTCTCGCTCTTCTATAAGATCAATTTCATTCTGTTTCCATGTACGCCAGAAATATTGGTTGGCATAGATCTTGGAATAGGTTCGCACCTTGAGCCGCTCGACGATCATAAAATTCTCCCAAAGGCCACCTACATCATTTCGTATCTCGAGTGGATTAAAATTATTGATTACAGCGTTACGAACACCGACATCATAAAAATAATACTTCGCCGTTCTCGTTACCTCACTTCTGAGATTTCGGCTAAAGCCACCTAGCCGGAAAATAATGTAGGACTTTTCAAGAAGGTCAAGGTACCGAGCAACAGTATTTTTATCAATGCCTAGAGCCGACCCAAGCTCCTGGTGTGACACTTCGTTGCCAATTTGGTGCGCCAGGAGAACAAGTAGCTGTAGCAGTAGTCGAGAACCTTTAACCTCTTGATACGTCAATATATCGCGTAATAGATAGGAATCTACGAGGTCACGTAAGAACTCAATACGCTCTTGATCATCTGTTGCGGTAATTGCGTTCGGGTACATGCCATATATAAGGTATGAGGAGAGCCTCTGTTGGAACGTTTGTTGGGGTGTTACCTCGTTGGCTAAGAGCTCAGTCAATGATAATGGAAAAAGATATCGAGTTGTCTTGCGCCCAGTCAAAGGCTCACCAACCTGCCCAGCAAGCTCAAATGACGACGAACCAGTAACAACTACAGCGACATCTGGCATGGCATCGTTAATTATCTTCAGTGCTTGCCCAATGTTTGGTATTGCCTGTGCCTCATCAATTGCGAGTATCGAAGCGGATCCTATGGCAGGCTTTAGGAGAGCACTATCAGCAATCTCGAAAGCATGTTGCACACTCAACTCGTCACCCCTATATACAGCGACTCTTTCTTTCGTGCTACCTACAAAGCTATCCAATAATGTCGTTTTGCCAACACGGCGTGGCCCAAACACCACGAGAGTCTTAGCAGGATGTAGCTCGTCAGCTATATTTAAGTATCGCTTGATTCGCATAACCATAAGTATATATAACACTCACCATATTGTCAATACTACAGTGAATTACTCTCACTGTAGTTTCATTCTAGCACCATCCCGGTGGATCCGCCTATCCCGATTAACAATTCGAGCCCCATCTCCCCAGCCAGTTAGAACCATGACAAGAATATACAATCTTCCTAATCGTGTGGAGGGTTTTGGCTTGGCAAGTGACACTAGCCCTAATAGACAGGGATTATTATTTTATGCTCAATCCTTTTTTATCTTCGGCAAAGTCATGCAATACGGCCCCCAAGAGCGTCTGGTAAGGGATATTGTTACGCTTTGCTTTGGCCTTAATCTTAATTAAGTCTAACTGATTGATTCGTAATGTAACTGGCTTTGATGTATGTAGCTGTCGGTATTGTCGCGCTGCCTCTTCAAGCATTTTTTTAGTAGTCTCAAAGCCTGAACTCTCTTCAAATTCGCCGCTCTCAAGAGCCGCCTCTAGCTGCTTTTCTTCTTCGTCTAAGACGAGGTCGGCCAATGGGCCGTTCACATTAGTCTTCGTCATGACTGCCTCCTTGTATATAAATTCTCGTTAGTGCCCTGCTGGGATAAATAGTCTTTAAGAATATTTCCTTCTTTTGCAGATTGATGACATATGGAACTGCATACGCATAATGCTTGAACTCCACGACGTACACTCGCTGGTTAGGGCGACGATGGCTAGGATGGACGATATCTGCAAGCAAACCGCCTGTCTTTATAGCGTCCACGATTTCATCGAAGTTAATGCCTCTCGTAGCTTCCAGCAGTTGGCTCTTCTCTTCGCTAAAGCTAATACTGAAAGCCATATGTATTATGGTAAATGACTATACATCAATTGTCAATACACTTTACATCGACAGCCAAGCTCACAGCTCTGTCGAGTAGGAGGCGGATAACCTGGATATCGTGAACTTGATCCTCATCTGTAGTTAGCTCGTCTGAGAAAACTTGGAACAAATCCCTTGTCCCCGGCCGAGTGATACCGTATTAGCTCAAAATAAACAGTACCCGAAAGGTTTACTCTAATAGCTTAAGTTTCCTCTGAATTGCTTCTTGTAATTGAAGTGGGTTCAGACTGTCGTAAATGGATTGTAGCAAAGCTTTCTGCTCAGTACTAA
>DASXEX010000024.1:0-17629 GCA_036489905.1 Saccharimonadales bacterium (SeqCode) | reverse complement strand
CTAGTACCCTCCCACATCTACTCTAACGGCTAGCATTCTCCGCCAGTTCAATCTCCGGATACAGCCTCAGTAGTTTCGTACGGGCATCACTGGTGGTGAAGTGCCACTTGACACCTTTCTGACTGTCATTCCGGGCGGTAGCCCAAGACGACAGTTCTTCTGTGAGTTCTTCCTTGCTGGCAATCCGCCGCTCACCTAAACACTGGTTCTGCATGACGGAAAGCTCGATCTCGGCAATGTCCAGCCAGCTGCCATGCTTCGGGGTGTAGTGGATCTCTAACCGGTCGGCTAATCGACTGGCCTCGCTCGGCGGATACGCTTCGTAAAAGCTGGCGATCTTGTGGGTGTTGAGATTGTCCATTACCAGGACGATCTTCTCGGCATCAGGGTAGCGGTCAATGACCGCCTCTTTCATGAAGCGGGCCCAGTCAACCGCTTTACGGCGGTCGGTTACCTTTGTTGTTCGCCACTTGCCGAGTGGCTCCGTGGCCAGGAAGATGCTTTGCTGACCGTTGCGGATGTATTCGTTATCCATATGGGTGAGCGCATGACTGTCAATGAACGGCTGTCTGACCTCTTCAATGAGTTGTCTACTGGCCTCATCCATACAGACAACTGGATAGTCGGGATCATAGGGCCGGGCATACACTTTCAGTACATCCTCCATGCAGGCTACGAACGAAGCGTTCTGCTCTGGCGGAATAACCCAGTACTTGTTTAAGTGCGGCTTAAGTTCGTTTTTTTAAGCGTCCGGCGAACCGTCTCGTCGGATATCTCGTCAACGACAGCCAAGGTAACCAGCTCATCGGCTAGCAGCTGTAGCGTCCACTTTTCTCGACCATTCGGCGCTTTGCTGCAGGCCAGTTGGACGAGCCGGGCTTCACCCGCTCCATCCAACTTCCGTTCGTACGTTCGCTGCCGAGGACGGGGTTTCAGCGCTTCGATTGGGCCGACTTCTGTTGCCCATTCTCGAAGATGCTCAATGGTACGCAAGCTTACGGGAAGGCTGGCAACGATGGCTTTGTCTTTCTCGGCTGGTCCATGCTCACCCTCGTCACAGGCGAGGAGTATCTGCGCTCGTAGTTTAGCTTGAGCATTGACCTTTTGCTTCTGGGTGATGGCAGTCAGTTCGCTTCGCTCACTGACGGTTAGTTTTACGTGATACTTTTTCATACGGCTATTTGTTTTCCTGTTTAGCTTACGCTAACCAGTATACCAAATAGCCGTTGATTTAGGCGTGGGAGGGTAGTCTCCTTCGAGGTTTTTCTTTGAGCGCCTGGCGAAACGGGTGCGGAGTTTGGCGTGGAATTTTTTGTCGGTGGCCAAATGGAAAATTACGGGGCTGAAGGTGAAGAGCATGGCGGCGAGGACCAGCAGCAAAATGTAATGGTCGATGTTTGGGATTTTGCTGCCGATGAAGTAGCCGACTAGCGTCATGGCGACAGCCCAGGCGGTGTCGCCGATGGCGTCAAAGATAAAGAATTTAGCGTGGCTCATTTTGCCGACGCCGGCCAAGATGGGCGTAAAAGTTCGCACGACTGGCACGAAATGCGCGAACACCATCGCTTTGCCGCCGAAGCGGCCGAAGAATTTTTCGGCACGCTCGACATACTCGTGCCGGAAAAGCAAGCCGTCCTTTTTACGGAACAGCCGCGGCCCCATGACTTTGCCGATGGTATATCCGATGTTGTCGCCGACGATGGCGGCCAAGCTGGCAACGAGGCAGACGGCGGCGAGCGACAATTTTCCTGTGTAGGCAAACACGCCCGCGCTAATCAGCAGCGTGTCGCCTGGGAAAAAGAAACCGATGAACATTCCCGATTCACCAAAAATCAGCAACGCGATTAGCGCCAAACCACCGCTTTGAATAAGATGTGTCGGGTCCAACATGCCTAGCTAAAGCCTAGCTTGAATTCGTACTGCTGTCCACTTTTGGTATAATAGTGACAAGCGATGGGGAAAAACTAAAGAAAGGGATTTGATGGATTCAGTAACAGTTGAGCTTGAGCCGCGTGAAGTGACGGGCAAAGCGGTTAAACATTTGCGGAAACAGGGCCTCGTGCCAGCGGTCATCCACGACCACGGCAAAGCTTCGGTCAATGTGCAAGTCGAATATCAGGTTGCGAACCAGGCCTACTTGGCGGCGGGCAAGCACCACCCGGTTGAAATTTCGGCGCACGGCAAAAAGTACACGGCGCTTATCAAATCGGTGACGCGCGACCCGAAATACAACTCGTTGACGCACATCGTTTTCAACGCTATCAAGGCGAACGAAAAAACCGAAGCCGAAATCCCGGTGCGGCCGCGCTACGCTGAGGGCAATGACTCAAGCCCGGCCGAGCGTGCAAGTTTGATCGTGCTGACAAATCTCGAAACCGTGCAGGTCAAGGCATTGCCGAAAGATTTGCCCGACGCGCTCGAATATGACGGCGAAAAGCTGATTGAAGTCGGCGATCACGTAACCGTTGCCGACCTTATCATCCCGGCCGGTGTCGAAGTGGAAACACTAGCCGACCACGCGGTCGCAACGGTCTACGAGCCGAGCGCTCTGCAGGCAGCGAACGACGCAACCGGTGGTGATGCCGACGAGGAAGATGCCGAAACCGTCGAGTCCGAACACGAGAGCAGCGCCGAACCAGATACTCAAGAAGACGAACAGCGTCCCGGCGGCAAAAAAGAATTCGAAGACAAATCCCAGGGCCACAACCCCGAGAAAAAGTAGATTTCAAGTTGTGCAGGCTCCCGCATGAAAGAAATTTCCGACTCTGAGTACACACCCATTATTCCGACAGCATTTGCTACTGCCTACCCACGTACTCTCAGCGATATACCGTATTCGGACGTTATTTTCGAACAGCTTCTACGACTACGAAAAGAAGAAAATTTACCCGAACTGGAAACTGGTTTAATTGTGCCTCGCTTGGCGCCGGAACTGGAGGCGCGCTACAAACTTGTTGACAAATTATTAAGGCAAACCGGTATAACACAAGTGCTGGAACTTGCTGCCGGTTTATCGCCTCGCGGTTTGATTATGGCTGGCGGTGACCCAACAGTGCAGTATGCCGAGCTGGAGTTGCTCGACATGATTGCGATGAAGCGAAGAATCCTAGGGGACATTGCCGAACTTCCTGAAAATTTGCACCTCATTGCGGGCAATGCCCTACGATTGAAAGACTTGCGACAGGCAACTGCCGACTTTGATGTTGCGATGCCGCTTGCAATAGTCAACGAGGGGTTACTGCGCTATCTCAATTTTGACGAAAAGGCTCAAATCGCCCGCAATGTCCACGCCGTGCTAGAGCTTTTCGGTGGCGCCTGGATTACCTGCGATACGACACCAAAGAAGTTTTTGGCGGTTCAGGATAGCGTCACGAAGCCGGGCATGAACGACAGGCTGTCCAAGACTAGCGGCAAGGATTTCAATAACACGATGTTCGAAGATCTAAATCACGCCAAGCGGTTTTTTGGGGAGCTTGGTTTTAGTCTGGAGGTTCACGAATTACAAGATATCGCGACTATGTTATCTTCTCCCGCCAAGTTGCACCTTGCGCGTGATGAAACAGCCCGATTGCTTGCACACGGTGTAGTGGTTGTTATGCAGCTTCGCTGACAAACGCAGGCAGATAGGTTACAGGTTAGTTACTCCTCGATAAACCCGCCGGATTGGTGGGCCCAGAGTTTGGCGTAGGTGCCGGTTTTGTGTTTCAGCAGTTCGCGGTGCGAGCCTTGCTCGACGACTTCACCGTCCGAAAGTACGATGATGCGGTCCATTTTTTGGATGGTGCTTAGGCGATGGGCGATGATGATGGCGGTGCGGTCGGCCATGAGCTGACGCAGGGCATCCTGAATGAGCGCTTCGCTTTCGGAGTCGAGCGAGCTGGTGGCTTCGTCGAGCAGTAAAATCGGCGCGTCTTTTAGAATTGCGCGGGCAATGGCGACGCGCTGGCGCTGGCCGCCGGAAAGTTTGACCCCGCGCTCGCCTACCAAAGTTCCGTAGCCCTGTGGCAGCTGCTCGATAAAGTCGTGCGCGTTGGCTTTGCGGGCGGCATCGAGCACTTCCTTTTCGCTTGCGCCGGGTTTGCCATAGGCGATATTTTCGCGAATAGTGCGGTGAAATAGCAGCGGTTCCTGCGGCACGTAAGCAACCGCACTTCGTAAATCGTCCTGAATGATGCGCGCAATGTTTTGGCCGTCGATCAAAATCTCGCCGCCGTCAATGTCCGAAAAGCGCAGAAGCAAGCGCGTAAATGTGGTTTTGCCCGAGCCGGAATGGCCGACGAGCCCAACCTTCTCGCCCGACTTTATTTCCAAATTCAAATTATCAAACAATGCGTCGTCGGCGCCGTTGTGCGTGAAGACGACGTTCCGGAATTCTATATTACCTTTGCGGATTCGCGATTTTTCCGGCTTGGCCGGATCCTGCACTTCAGGCTCAAGCTGCAAGATCTCAACCATGTCGGCCGCATCGCCGAACGAGCGGTTGAAGTTTCGCAGACTGTTATTGCTAAATGTAAATAACTGGCTCGCGATGCTGGACGTATAGTTAAAAATTAAAAACGCAGTCGCCAAATTGGCGCCGAATGATACGACGCTAAGGACGGCAATTAGCAGCGCCACGCCTGACAAAATACCAGTGACGCTGCTTAGGTAAATTTGCTGGCGTTGGAAGGCGTACATCATGCCCATGAACTTGCCATAGGTATCGTCCGTAGCGATCTTGAACCGGTGGTTTTCCTGGGATTCGCGGGCAAAGCTCTTGATTGCCATGACATTCGTCAGCGCATCGGCCAACATACCCGTCTGGTGACTTTCGGCATTGGCTACTTTGGCGCCGTGCCGACGGACTTTGCCGCTGACCAGGAGTGATATTAAGATATACAAAATTGAAAATGTTAGCAGCAAGACCGTATAAAGCGGCGCGCGGAAGGACATGACGATGGTGACGAATGCCAGGCCGAAAAAGAGTGGCGCGACTTGAAAAAGCATCGTATCGGCTAGTCGCGTATACGCGCCCGCCAGTTTATTGGTGGCGGAGACGAGCGAGCCGGCAAACTGGTTAGCATGAAAATCCGCGCTTTGGTCGATCAAATGACTAAAAACTTCTTGATAAATCGACCGTTCGACTTTGCCTTCGAGCCGCCAGTAAAACATATCAAAGAGCCGCCACAGCACGGTGCCGCCGACGAGCGACAGAAAAAGGTAGAGCAGCAAATCGCTGCCAAAGTTCGCCCATATATGGTGCGCGCTGTAATCATGCTTACTCAGACGATTTAAAATGACGGCCAGTATGAGCGGCGGCAGGTAATTATTCACCAACGTGTTGATTGGCAAAATTACCGCAACCGGAATAAAGAAACGGGGAAAACGGCGCAAATGGCGCCAGTAATAGCGAATTGTTTTTCGAGCAGTGTTCATACGCGCCTGCCTCCTGCAGGGCCAAGGTTTATGATTAAAAAGTAAAGGTTTTTATTTATTCGAGAATTCGCGTGCCGTAAGAGGCAGCAAAATCGAACATAGGTTTTTTGGTGTCATACATTTTTTGGCCGCCTCCGTTTAGCTTGATAAACAATGGTCGATATTGTATACTAAATTGTTCGTAATTGCAACTGAAGTTTTTTGAAATAAGTGGATAACTTTATGGCTGTAGAATCACATCTTGCTTACGGCGATGAGCCGGAATCTCCGCGCAGCGGGAGCGGTTTCGAGCCCACCGAAGGAAGAGAAAAGCGCTTCGGCGAGCATGAGTTGGCGCACACGGTTATTTGGAAACGCGACCGAAACGAACCGTTGCCCGAGCAGTCTAAGCGCGCCGCCAAAACCGAGGCCGCGGCGCCAAAGGATGCTTCGGAAGTAGCTGCAACGTCCAAACCTCAAGCTCCGGCCAAGGCTGAGCTGAAGCCCGAAGCGGCTCAACTCAAGATAGATCATAAAGCCGACCGCCGTCCGGCTCCCACACCGAAAAATGTCGAGAAGCCAGCGGTGAAAACCTCACAGTCGGAACAGCACCCCGCCGACGCTCGCGCGGAACACTCGAATGCTGGCGAACAGTTGCAACACATCGCCGAGCAAACTGCCGAGCGTGCGGCCGAACTTGCCGACAGGCACCATACATCTCCGGAACAACCGCAAGAAACAGCCGTGCCCAAAACCGCAAGCGAAGCGCTCACTCCTGAAAACCGTTCAAAGGAACAGGCAAACAACGCGGGCGAACGCCAAATGCGTGCGCCCGAGCTGTTCAAACTCAGCCAGTCGATTCGCGTCGAGGGTGTCAGCGTGGCCGAAATGTTTGCCGCTCGGCGCATCGACGAAGAAGGTTTGCGCCGCATCGTGACGGAGTTTCTGCGCGGCCGGAATGTCGAAAAAATCATTACCGAAGAAGTGGTGCGCTTGCAGTTGAAGTTCGAACTTGATCCGCAGCTCCGTCGCAAGCGCAATCTCATCGGCAGTGTTGCCGCGGGCAAGGCAGCCGGGCATATTAAAGAACAAACTAAAAAACTCGCCGATCCCAAGCGTACGAAGCGGCGTGCGGCGCGCCTGAGCGCTTTTGCACGCGGCAGTTTGCATGAGGCCAGAGAAATCGTTGATGAAAATCCACAAGCCGCCAAAATGGTCGGCGGTATCGCAGTCGCGCTCATTTACGCGACCATTTTGGTTTTGCTTATAACGCGCTGAAATTCCATAGCAAATCCGGCTGAAGTGTGCCTGAATAATGCCAAAAAGCTTGTGCTGCCGTATCGTTTGTATTATGCTTATGTCAAAAGCAATGAAATCGAAAACTACCAAAAGGACACAAAAAGGAGCCACCATGCGCCAGAGTTCACGCCGCAAAACCACAAAAACAGTCAATCGGAGCAAGCCGTGGCATAAGTCGTTCTGGCGCAAGCCATCCCAAGCTATTCCGCTGCTAGTTGTCGTCATCGTGGTGGCTGTTGGCGGCTACCTGCTGACCTTTGGCAGCCATGCCGCCCCTATCTGCACCCCCACGGCCAACTACGTCAACCCGTGTCGTCCGTGGTTCGGGGCGGCAGTTGGTGGTAATCCCGGAGCAAAAAACAACGCCCAGACTACTCAATTCGCGTATCTTGAGACGCTGCTCGGCCATTCTATGGATGTCTACCGGGACTACGTCGGGTCGCCAGCTCACGATAACACGGCAAGCAAAGGTGACCCTCTGCCACTGCTTGGTCCAGTTGGCCAAAACGAAAAAGCTCTTGCCAATGACGGCAAAGCCCTTAACATCAACTGGAACCCGGCTCACAGGTTCGAGGATGCCGAATCACCTAGTGCTGGTGGCACTAGCTATGTCAACGGCCTTATTAACAAAACTGCTGCCAACTTTGTCACCTTCCAGAGGCAACACCCCAACACGAAAGTCTTTTTGACTCTCTACCACGAGATTAATCTGCACACTACGGTCAATACCTCGGGCTGTAGCCCAAAACCTGTTTCGAGCTATGGTACCGCGGCTCAATTTGTCGCCGCCTGGCGGAACGTGCACAACATTTTCCAGGCTCACGGCGTCCATGATGTGCTGTGGACCCTCAGCTATTCCAGCCAAACCTCGTCCCAATGCGAGATACCAATTGACTGGCCCGGTAGCCAGTACGTCAACTGGATCGATTTCGATAGCTACGATCACAATAACAACCCAAATAAAAATACCTGGGGTAGCACTATAGGCCAATTCTACAAGGCCCTGGAAGACGTGCCCGGCAGTATTGGTCAACAGATCAATGCCGTACCGTGGGGCGTTGGTGAGTTTGGTACTGGCCAGAATAACGACCAGCAGAACGTGGTCAATTACTACGAGACTGGTGCCGCTGGTGTCACTGACAATACCTACCCGAAGCTTAAGATGTACCTTATCTTTGCCGATCATGTTAAGCATACAAATATCGGGGCACTAACGGACTACGATAGTAAGGGACAGCGCGACAGCGATAAGCAAACGACCATAAACAAACTGGTTAACGCGATCTACAACACCACGACAACACCTCCTCATGCCATGAAGGCACCCACGAAACCTACTAATCTCCACCTAGTGCTGGCTACCAATGATAGTCTTACGATTGCCTGGAATGCTTCAACCGCAGACTACGGGCAGGCGATAACCTACCATGTCCGTATGGCTGACAAGCTGGTAAATCTTACGAACAAGACGACATATACCGCGACCGGCCTCAAGCCTGGCAAGTCATACCCGTTTCAAGTCCGTGCGGCGGATAGTGCGGGCATTACCACCCCGACGCTCCTTGCTGCCAGTACGTTGTCTACGCCTCCATCGCCGCCCAGCACGCCGCCCCACCGTGCGCAGCCGCCGATAATCATCAGGGCGAAACACGGTGGCTTGCCCGTGCCCATCCCGGCAGGGGTTCACCCTGTGGTAAACGGTGTCATAACTGTTTCAGCGTCAGGCAATTCCGGTGCTACCACGGTCAAAGTTGACGGCACGACTGTTTCTAAAAACGGTACGCTCAACACGACCTATCTGACAAACGGTAAGCATACTATTACGCTCACAACTTCGGCTAACAACGCTAGCACAACTACGACGCAAATAATCGATGTGGCTAACCACTTGAATCCTTGGCAGCAGACCAGGAACCAATTGTTTAGTTCAACGCGCGGCAGCTCAACCCTGATGAATAGCAGCATGTGGACGAGTACTGTCGCAGTAGTCATCATCGTCGGCTTTGTGATATATCGCTTCAGAAAAACTCGAATCAACTATGGTTCTTCGTCTTCGCGTCAGCGGTGAGAGTATCATTCATGCGCATATACTTTGGTAGCTAGACATTTGCCTGGCTTGGTGCGGGCGAAAAGCGATAAAATAGTAGGGTGAACGCGAAGCTAGAGAAAAAGCTCAAAGATTTGCCCAAAAGCCCGGGCGTGTACTTTCATAAGTCACAAAGCGGCGAGATTATTTACGTGGGCAAGGCAGCGGTGTTGCGCAACCGCGTGCGGCAATATTTCCAAGCGTCGCGCTCGCGAGATCCGAAAACCGAGGCGCTGGTGGCGGAAATCGACGACACCGATTGGATGGTCGTCGATTCCGAAATTGAGGCGCTGTTTCTCGAAGCCGAAATGGTTCGCCGCTACATGCCGCGCTACAACATTTTGCTGCGTGACGACAAATCGATGGTCTACATCCGCATTGACTACGCCAGCGATTTTCCGACCGTCGGCACCACGCGCCGCCCGCTCGATGACGGTGCCAAATATTTTGGCCCGTATCTCAGCACGCTCAGTGTCCGCCAAGCTCTGAAAAGCCTGCGCCGCGTTTTCCCATTCGCCACGCGCAAAATTCCCGGTCAAAAACGTGCCACGTTGTTCTATCACCTAAAACTCGACCCAGGACTCGAAGAAGGCAAAACTTCGCTGGAAGATTATCGTGCCAATTTGCGGAAATTAATGGCCGTGATAGAAGGCAAACGCAAAAGTGTTGAGAATGAACTTGAAAAAGAAATGAAGCAACGGGCAAAAGCGCAAGATTTTGAAGGCGCGTCCAAAATTCGCAACCAATTGTTCGCATTGCAAAACTTAACGCGTCAAGTCATTTTCAGCGACAAAGAATTTCTGGACATCAGCAAAGACCACGCACTCAACGAATTAGTTGATTTGTTAAGCTTGCCAAAATTTCCGGCCAGAATCGAAGGCTATGACATCAGCCACATGCAAGGCACGAACGTCGTCGCCAGCATGGTCGTCTTCACCAACGGCGTCAGCAACAAACGCGAATACCGCAAGTTCAAAATGTCCAAACAGCAAAACAACGACTTTTATAATATGAACGAAACCATCAAACGCCGACTGAGCGAAAAGAACGTCAAAGCGTGGGGCAAGCCAGATCTGATTTTGATTGACGGCGGCAAGGGTCAGCTCGACGCGGCTATCCGTGCCCGGGACGCTCAGAATTGCAGCAAAATCCCATTCATCGGCTTGGCTAAACGCGAAGAACAGGTCGTGATTCAAAAGGGTAAATCAAACGTTGAGCTAAGCGAAAATGAGTTGCACAAACTTGGCGGGTTTGCGACGGAAAGCGAAGATTTTACACTGGTCAACATTCCGCACAACACGAACGTCGTCAAACTTTTGCAACGCATCCGCGACGAGTCGCACCGTTTTGCCGTCACGTACCATTCGGTTTTGAAAGTCAAAACCCAGACCGCCAGCCAACTCGACGAAATCCCCGGCATCGGCCCGGCCACTCGCAAAAAACTCATCAAAACTTTCGGGAGCTTGCGCGGCGTGAGCCAAACTTCCGATATTGACCTTGCCAAGGCTATCGGCAAAGTTAAAGCTACAGCCGTGAAGCGGTTCTTGAGCTAAGCGATAACGGGTAGGCCCATATTCTCGTGCCGATATTTTTGGTAGAGTGCGATGTCGGCGGCGTGGTCAAAAGCGATCGATGCTTTGGGCGGCAATTCGGATAGGGCAAACCACTGCTGGTCGTCGGATTCCCAATCCGGTTTACCGGTCTTCTTCACGGCTTGGCAGAAATATACGAACGAGATATTCTGTCGATCTTCTTTTGGCCGCTCGGGTCGATCGTTAACAGTTAGTAAAGTTACGTTTTTCACTTTCCAGCCTGTCTCTTCGAAAATTTCTCGCTTTGCGGCCTCGACTAGAGTTTCGTCGCGGTCAACAAAGCCGCCCACCAAGCCCCATTTTCCACCTTCCAACAATTTGCCGGTGCGCTTAACCATCAGCAGTTTGCCGTCTTTGAGCACGAGCGTATCAACCGTAACATGGCGTAGCAAAGCGTCATTGCCATCCTCGAATCTGCAGGTAATCATGTCGGAATTATAGCAGAGCTGATTCGTTTGCTATACTTAGTGGCTGAAACATGAGTGACTTATTTTCCAGTGATTTTTTCCGTGGCAATCGCGAGCGGCTCAAGGCGTTGTTTACCGGCACAGCGCCGATTGTGGTGACGGCGAACGGCCTGTTGCAAAAGGGCAGCGACGAAGCGTTTCCGTTTCATCAGGACGGGAATTTTTGGTATTTGACCGGTGTCGACGAACCGGACGTTGTGCTCGTGATGGACAAAAACAAAGAATATTTGATCGTGCCCAGCCGCGAAAGCGTGCGCGAGGCGTTTGACGGCGCGGTGGATTTTGACGAGCTCAAACGGCGCAGTGGCATTGGCAAAATTCTGGACGAAAAAGACGGCTGGCGTCAGCTTGAAAGCCGGCTCAAGAAAGTCAAACATGTGGCGACTTTAGCGGCGAATCCGAAATACATCGAGCATTTTGGGTTGTACGCCAATCCGGCGCGCGCCGAGCTGATTCATCGATTGAAAGAAATTAACGGTGAGGCGGAGTTGCTCGACTTGCGGCCGCATTTGGCGCGGCTGCGGATGATTAAGCAAGAATCCGAGCTCGCGGCGTTGCAGCGGGCCATCGATATCACGATTGCCACGCTCAAAGCAGTTACGCAGCCCGCGAAGCTTAAGAAATACGCGCATGAATACGAAATCGAGGCCGACATCACGCGCGGTTTCCGGCGGCGCGGCGCGGCCGGCCATGCTTTTACGCCGATTGTCGCCAGCGGCCAGCGAGCGTGCACCATGCACTACATGGCAAACAATGGCCAGCTAAGCAGTGATGAGTTGGTGCTGTTTGACTTGGGTACGGACTTCGATCACTATTCGTCCGACATTGCGCGTACGGTTAGTTTGAGCGGCCAGCCATCACGAAGGCAGCAGGCTGTGCACACGGCGGTCGCGGAAGCGCAAGATTATGCCTTTTCACTTCTGAAGCCAGGCGTATTGCCAAGTGAATATGAGCAACAAGTCGAAGAGTTTATGGGCGAAAAATTGCGCGAGCTCAACCTCATTAAGACCATTGATCACGAAACCGTGCGCAAATTTTTTCCGCACCGCACATCGCATTTTCTGGGAATTGATACGCACGACGCTGGTGATTACGACCGGCCGCTGGAACCCGGTGTGGTGTTGGCTGTCGAGCCAGGGATCTACATTCCTGAAGAAGGTATCGGCGTACGCATTGAGGACGACGTTTTGATTACGGCCGACGGCATCAAAAACTTAAGCGCGAACTTGCCGCGCGAGCTCGCGTGAGAGTACAATAAGTGCAAATGGAAAAGGGACCGTTGTACAGACTTTTGGTGCGTTGGGTGGTGTGCAGTCTGGGGCTGTGGATCGCGGCCGGGCTGCTCGGATCGCGCGTGACGTACGAAAGCCGTATCGGCGTCATCATTGTTGCCGGCCTGGTGTTGGCGATTGTTAATGCCATTATCCGGCCAATAATTATCATTTTGTCCTTGCCGGCGATTTTGTTTAGCCTCGGGCTTTTTATGATTGTCATTAACGGCTTTACGGTGTTCCTGGCGAGCAAACTCTACACGCCGCTGCATGTGACGAACTTTTGGGCGGCGATGCTTGCAGGTATCATTATTGGGCTGGTAAACTACTTGGTTACCACAATTCTGGAGAAGCACGAAGCATGAACTGTTTTGCGAAAGGCCCAAACGGTTGTAAACTACTATTTATATGAGTATTTATAATTATATTACGATCGGGTCGGTACTATTGCTGACGCTTTTGATTTTGGTGCAGACACGCGGAGCCAGTTTGGGTGCGGGCTTGGGCAGTGCAGGCGAAATCAACACCGTGCGTCGCGGCACCGACAAAACGATTTTTCAGCTGACGATTATCCTGGCTATTATCTTCGCGGCGTCGCTCATCCTTAGTGTTGTCGGCTAAAGGCTTACGCACATGGCACATTTTGCCCGAAAAGCTGCGCCCCGCACTCACCGTGCCGAAAAGTACGACTCACTTACGATGCTCGCTTTTCAAGCAGGCTGCACGCATGTGCGTAAGTCTCCGAAAGTGGTGTAGTTTATGCAATTTCATCGACTCAGGCTTCGGTTCCGGCGCGACTTGCGTAAGCGCAGGCGGCAGATGGAAGATATTGGCTTGCAGGCCGAGACGAATTTGGAGCGGAATTTTTTCCGGCGGTTCGGACACCTTTGGGAGGTGCGTCGCTTCGCTGGCAGCTGGCTCATGCTTGTGCTGCTCTTACTCGGGTGTGTTATCGTGCAAACCCGGGCTCTAAGCGGTTATTACCAAAAGTTGCAGCCGGTGCCAGGCGGCATATACACCGAAGGCATTATCGGTTCGTACACCGACGCTAATCCGATTTATGCGACCGGCGAAGTCGACCAGGCGGTGTCACGCCTCATCTTCGCGGGCTTGCTCAAATACAATAACCAGAACCAGTTGGTCGGTGATCTGGCTGACAGTTGGCAGGCGCAGGATAACGGCTTGCGATATGTGGTGCATTTGCGGCCGCATCTTACCTGGCAGGATGGGCAACCACTCACGGCGAATGATGTAGTTTTTACGTATCACGTCATTCAAAATCCTGACGCGCAGTCGCCGCTTCAGGCGAGCTGGCAAGGTGTAACCGTCACGGCGACCGACAGCCAAACGGTCGTATTCACGCTGCCGAATCCGCTTGCCTCGTTTCCGTATTCGCTGACGACCGGCATCATTCCGCAGCACTTGCTGGCAAGCGTGCCGATGGACCAGATGCGTTCGGTGGCGTTCGATACTACGAATCCGGTTGGCGCCGGCCCGTTTTCATTGAAAAGTCTCGAGGTAACCGGTGACACGCCGCAAACACACGAGGAGCAGCTGCAACTCCAGCCGTTTGCGGGATATTACGCGGGTAAGCCGAAGCTAGCTTCGTTTGTGGTTCATGCTTTTGCATCAAATCAGCGGATGCTGAGTAACTTTGGTAACCATGAGCTGACTGCCATGGTGGGCCTGGATGAGCTGCCGAAAAATTTGGCGGACAACAGTTCGGTGCAAACGTATCAAATGCCGCTTACCGCCGGCACATACGTATTTTTCAAAACCTCCCAAGGCGTGCTGGCGGACACGAAAGTGCGCCAGGCGCTCGTGCTCGGAGCCGACACACCCAAGCTTGTCGGTAAGCTTGGCTATCCGGCAATGCCGGTGGATGAGCCGCTGCTGCGCGGGCAACTTGGCTATAATTCGACCTATGCCCAATCTGGCTACAATTCTGCGGTCGCAGCCGCGGTGCTTTCGGCCGACGGTTGGATTCCCGGCGCAAACGGCATCCGTTACAAACACGGCCAGCCGCTTACCTTCAACCTGTTTGCCCAAAATACCGCCGAGTATACGATGGTCACAAACACGCTTGCGCAAGAGTGGCGCAGCCTGGGCGTTGACATGCAGGTCCATTTACAAACGGCTGCTAACCTGCAACCCACGCTCGAATCGCATGGCTACGACGCGCTGCTGTACGGCATTTCCATCGGTGTCGACCCAGACGTGTTCGCTTATTGGGACAGTTCGCAGGCGGATATTCGTGCCGCCAGCCGGCTCAATTTTTCGGAATGGAGTAATCCGACTGTCGACGCTGCGCTCGACGCCGGCCGCACGCGCACTGATCCGGCCGAGCGTGTCGTCAAATACCAGCCGTTCCTGCAAGCCTGGCAGCAAGACGCGCCCGCGCTCGGCCTGTATCAGCCACGCTTTCTCTACGTTACCCGCGGCCGTGTTTTCGGCCTCACCGAGCACCAAATCAACACCGACACCGACCGCTACAACAATGTCCAAAACTGGGAAATCCGCGAATCCCCGCGAACCGACAAGCCCTGAAGTTGTCCCGCATACAACTAATAAGGTATAATTTTAACGCCCAGAATTGCCGGAAAGGGAAAAGAGCAGCCCGCCGAAATGTATTTCATTTTGCCGGCGCGATGAGAAAAACTGTCAGGTTTGTCTCATTTTGGGGATGTGGCGGAATTGGTAGACGCGCTAGCTTCAGGAGCTAGTGAGCTTCGGCTCGTGGAGGTTCAAGTCCTCTCATCCCCACCACAATTCAGGAGTTCAGAGATAGGTGACATGGTGAATTGCCCAAGCCGCGCGAAAATTTTAATGTTTATGCTATCATAGCTTAGAACAAGAAAAACCTGGAGGGTAATTTTTGATGAGCAAGGTGGCGCATTATTTGCAAGAGCATTTGTCGGGGGAAGTGATTAGTTCGGCGGATGTGCGCGCGTATTTTTCGACTGACGCCAGCATTTTCCGGGTAATGCCGTCGGTCGTGGTGTACCCGCGGAACGAGAGTGATGTGCGCAAGGTCGCGCGCTTTGCGTGGCAGCTGGCCGAGCGCGGCCGGGTTTTGCCGATTACGGCGCGCGGCGCGGGCACCGACCAAGGCGGCGCGGCGCTTGGGGCGGGCGTAATGTTGGCGTTTTCGGCGCACATGCACCGCATTTTGGAACTCGACAGCAAATCGGGCAATGTCACTGTCGAGCCGGGCCTGAATTATGGAAAACTGCAACAAACCCTGCTGACGCACGGCCGCTTTTTGCCGCCGTTTCCGGCCAGCCTTGAATATTCTACGTTTGGCGGCGCGCTGGCCAACAACGCCAGCGGCGAAAAAAGCGTCAAGTACGGCGACACCCGCGCGTACGCTAAAAGTTTGCGTGTGGTGCTCGCCAACGGCGAAGTTATCGAAACGCACGCCTTAAGCAAACGCGAGCTTAACAAGAAGCTTGGGCTGTCGACATTCGAGGGCGAAATTTACCGCGCACTCGACGCATTGCTCGAGGAGCAACAGGCCGTACTCGACAATGTCAAGCTAAACGTTACCAAAAATACCGCTGGCTACGACCTATGGGACGTCAGGCGCAAAGACGGCTCGTTCGACCTCACGCCGTTGCTGGTTGGCAGCCAGGGCACGCTTGGAGTTATCACTGAAGCAACGTTTGAAACGGAGTTGCACAGCCCGGATACGACGCTTATTGCCGGATTTTTCGAGGATCTTACAAGTGCCGCCACCGCGGTGCAAGAGCTACGCGATTTGCCCGAAATGCCAAGCGCGCTCGAAATGGTCGACGCCAACCTACTGGAGCTGGTGCATCAGCTCAACCCGAACCAACTCAAGGATATCGAGCGCCCATTTCCGCAGGTCGTGCTGCTGGCAGAATTCGACAGCGCCAGTGACCGAGTCCAAAAGAGGCAGGTCAAAAAAGCGACCAAGATCATGGAAAAGCTCGCTACCAAATATCAAGTTGCCACCGAACCGGCTGAGCAGGAAAAGTTATGGCGGCTGCGCCAAACGGCTTCGGCGGTGCTCGCGCATGCCGAGGGCAACCTGAAGGCCGTCCCGCTCATCGAAGACGGCGTCGTGCCGGTTGATAAGTTCGAAGCGTTCGTCGGCGGCGTGTACCAACTTTTCAAGAAGCACCATCTGCGCGTGGCGGTGTGGGGGCACGCCGGCGATGCCAATTTGCACGTGCAGCCGTTCCTCGACCTTGCGCAACTCGGCGACCGGCAAAAAGCGTTTCGGCTGATGGACGAATATTACGCGCTGGTGCTCGGCCTTGGCGGTAGCACTTCGGGTGAACACGGCGACGGCCGTCTGCGTGCGCCATATCTTGAGCGCTTGTACGGCCCGGAAGTCTACGCTATGTTCCAAAAGGTCAAACAAATCTTCGACCCGCACAACATGCTTAACCCCGGAGTAAAAATCAATGTCACACTCGACGACCTCAAGCCGCTCTTGCGCCAAGAATACAGTGTCAACCACCTCTACCAGCACTTGCCAAGGTCGTGAGCATGAACCTTCTTCTTGAGTTTCCGCCCAAAATTTCGTAAGATAACAGAGTTCTTTTGCTTGAGCTTTAGGGAAAAGACCCACGCGGACGTGGCGGAATCGGTAGACGCGCTGGCTTGAGGGGCCAGTGGGAGCAATCCTGTGGAGGTTCAAGTCCTCTCGTCCGCACCAGACGACATTTCAATAGCTTTCACCAAGCTATCAAACGGCTCTTTCCAGATGACGGACAGGCCGTTTTTGTCATTTATATGTAGGTTCAAGAACAAAATCCGTGCAACACGGTCTTTCTCCACTGCTGAACCTGCTCTCATCTTGTCAGGAGCTAACTTTACGAGGTTCAAGAATTGCTCTTTGGTCAGCTTGATTTTGCTCGGATTGGCAATCTTTTCCTTGAGCTTGCTTATATCTTCATCTAACTCTTGGGTTTCAGTGGCAAGCTGTTCAATCTTATTCTCGTTAATTGCGTATGCTGCCGAGCTACGGTTGATTTTGCTAAGACCAAGCGATAACTCATTAAGTTCTTTCTTCTTGTGAGCATTAGCACCATTCTTACTAGCAATATCTTGTCTGATTTTGATAATTTTAGCGTCGGTGAAGCCGTCGATACGCTTGCTGTAACGCTCATACGCTTCTTCTGACAGTTCTAACTTCTCTAGCAGCTCATATATAGCCTCGAAGATAAATTTGGCTCTGACAGATTTAACGGTGCGAGTACATTCTTTATTTTCGCAGCGATATGAAAGAACACGATGTTCGCTCCCGCCAGGTTTGTTTTTACCAGCTTGCATCCACCTAGTGTCATTGCAAACGCCACAGAAGACCATGTGAGTAAGTGGCTTGAACCCAGCTCTTTTCTTAGGGTTAGTTATAGTGGTAGACCAAAACTGCTCAACCCTTTAAGATCTCTTTTCCGGTATAATATCGGGTAATAATCCCGGAGAAGGAGGTCTTCAATGCGAAGACAGTTCACGCCCCAGCAAAAGGCGGCAGTAGCTTTTGCTGCTCTC
>DASXEX010000044.1:0-14243 GCA_036489905.1 Saccharimonadales bacterium (SeqCode) | reverse complement strand
CTAGTTCAGTAAGGTGGCCATAGTTTTTTTCATCAGTACGCTCCAATAGTTAAGAATACTGGCCAGTATACGACTTGCAGGCGTTGCACTTCAAAACCACACTCCAGTAAGTCACTGTTGCACTTCAGATCCGCATTCGGCAGAAGAGAATTCTTTACCGGACGATTACGGCCGGCATGCTGAAGAAGACCACGACCTAGCCGTCGCAGCAATGATCCGCCTCGACCGAGGCTTTGATGAGGCAGTGACTGCACTTGGCGCCTTAAACAACTATTTAAATGGTTCAGGGATGCCGGATATTTCGCCGGAAGCGGCTAGGGTTTTAGGAGGGCTTGCGGAAAAATTGGTTGGGGGGGTTAGTCTTGCTCGTGAGTCTGCGGCTTACCTTACAGCGCCCATACGTGCCGAGGAACAGAGGCGGTATGATGAGTAGCCCGCTCATTCTTTGCGCCCGCCAAGCTTAGGTTCATAAAAAGCTAGGTAGCGTTTACTCCACTAAGCCGACCAACTTAGCTTACTCTACCGTGACTTCGGTGCGGCGGACGGATTTGCCGCTGAAGAGGCGGACTTTGCGAGGCTGGAATTTGACAACGCCGTCGCGCATGGCGTGGATGGTGAAATTGCGGCTCAGGAACGTGCCAGCACCGGCGCGTTTGGTCATGCCGGCTTGACGAACGATGACTTGGCCGGTCTTGACCGTTTGGCCGCCAAACAACTTGACTCCAAGGCGTTGTCCCGGGCTGTCGTGGACATTTTTACTGGAACCGCCGGCTTTGACGTGTGACATATTATTTCCTTGTGATTACGAGCAACTCGCGGCCGACGATTTGGCCTTCGCGGGAATAAATTAATCCCTGCGCCCGAGCATGCCCAAACTTAACCCGATTGTACCCCAATTCCCTAAGATGGTCAAGCAGGGGCAAGTGGATAAATTGTCCGGGTTTTTCTTGCCACGCCGGCACGGCTAGGCAGAGTCGCGTCCCTGGTTTGATTTGTCTGCCGATATTCGCCAGAAATTTTTCGATAATGGCGTTGCAGGTGCCGCGAACTTGCTCTAATTTTTCCGGAGTCGGGAAGCTACTGAACGGCTGGCCAAGGTACGTTTCACTGGCCACAAATTGGAACTTCTTTTTCCATTGATGAATGGTCGCGTCGCCGGTGTCGAGCGACAAAAATCCCCGTAATTCATGATGGTTTGCGTAAAGCCAACTGGTGTTCGTGGAGCTGTAGTCGACCATGCGGGACTCGATGTCACTGCCATAAGCGCTGAAGCCTGTCAGCAAAGCTTCCTGTAAAATCACGCCGGTGCCGCAAAACGGGTCAAGCAGAGTAAAATTTTGCGAAGGTTGCTGCGCCCCAACGGCGAGATTGATAATAATTTGTGCCAGTTTGGGCGGGAGCATGCCGACGCGGGCGTCGCGTTTTGGACGGCCACGGTCGCGCAGGGTATATGATTCGATGTCTTGTTCGGCAATGGTTTGGGCGCAGATGGTTTTATCGCCGTCACGGACGAGCACGAGTTCGCAGCCGGTTGGGCCGGTCAGGTGATTGTGCAGTACTTGCGCGCTGTTGAGCGCTGACCCCTGGCTGGGTACGAGCCGCACCGAACGGCCGGTTTTGCGAATGGCCTTTTTGAGGTTCAAACCCGCGGCCAAAAGCTGCTGCGGGTTTACGCCCAATTCGTAAGTGCTCAATCCCAGCTGCATTTTGCCTTCGGGCAATTGCGCAGCCAGCTTTGGCGCGGCTTGCTCCAAAAAATTCTGGATGGCTGGCCACTTTGTTGTTTCGAGCACATCCAAAACGCTGCAGACTTTGATGGCTCCGCCAAGCCGCGCAAAATCTACCGATTCAGGCGTAATTTTCAGTAATGCCGCTTCGTTGCCGGCTGGCTGCAACTTGTCTGCGCCGTACAAACTCTCCAGCTCAGCCAAACCCAGCGCAGGCTGCCGGCCTAAAATGACGAGCGATTCTTTCGTTGTCATTTTGTAAGTATACCGCGCGGCCGCCAAATTTTCGGTATAATAGGCCAATATATGAGCGAAACCTCTTTTTTGAAACGGCGCTGGAAATTGCTGCTCAACATCGTGACGATCGTGGCTTTGGTGATTTTGGCATATGCGGTGCGTCACCAGCTGGCCGATACGCTCACGAATTTCAAAAAGGTAAATCTGTGGGCGCTGCTGCTGATTATCCCGATTGAAATCTGGAATTATGATGCGCAGGCGCGCATGTATCAGCGGCTGTTTGCCGTGGCGGGAAACAAACTGAAGTACCGCTCTTGGTTTGCCGTGTCGCTTGAGCTGAATTTTATCAACAGTATTTTTCCGAGCGGCGGCGTGTCCGGCATTTCTTATCTTGGCATGCGGTTGCGCCGCAATGGCATTCGTGCCGGCCGGGCGGCGTTGGTGCAGTTGATGAAATTGGTGCTGGTTTTCTTTTCTTTTGAAGTTTTGCTGCTGTTTGGTCTGCTTTTGCTGGCGGCGGTTGGCAAGGTGAGTAATTTTACGGTTCTGATTGCCGGCGCACTGACAACGTTGCTCGTGGTTTGCACAGCAGCGGCTTGGTTCATTGTTGGCGATCGGGCGCGCATCAACGCCCTTTTTACGTCTGGCACGAGGGCAGTAAATCGCTTGATCCTGTTGGTGCGACCGGGTCATCCTGAAACCATAAACATCAAGCGCGTGCGGCCGTTGTTTGACGAGCTGCACGAAAATTACGCGCTATTCCAGTCGAAATACAAAGAGCTCAAAGCGCCGTTTATCTACGCGCTATTCGCTAACTTCAGCGAGGTGCTGGCGGTCTATGTGGTTTATGTGGCGTTCGGGCATTGGGTAAATTTGGGCGCAATAATTCTGGCGTACGCCGTTGCGAATTTTGCCGGATTAGTTTCGGTGCTGCCAGGCGGCATCGGCACATTCGAAGCGCTCATGACGGCGGTATTGGTGGCTGGCGGCATTCCGGCAGGCTTAAGCATTCCGGTGGTGGTGATGTATCGAGTGGTCAACACGGCGATTCAACTGCCGGCCGGTTACTATTTCTATCATCGGACACTGCATGACAACGGTGATGGCGAGTTGCAGGCGACATGAATGATGTGATTTTTGGCGTCAGCGACTTCGTGGCGTTGGTGAATCAGACGTTTGAATATGCCTATCCGAATGTCACGATTGTTGGCGAGCTCGCGAACTTTAAGGTTAGCAAAAACAAGTGGATTTATTTTGACTTGAAGGATGAGCTTGCGAGCGTGCGTTTTTTTGGCACGGTCTATGCGCTGCCTGGGCCGCTCGAAGATGGCATGCTGCTGGAGGTTCGCGGCAACCCGCGACTGCATCCGCAATTCGGCTTCAGCGTGAACGTGCAATCGATGCGGCCGGTTGGCAAAGGTTCAATCAAGAAGGCAGCGAGTTTGCTAGAGGTGAAACTTCGCGCCGAAGGTTTGTTCGACGAAGCACGCAAACGTCCGCTGCCGTATCCGCCGCAAACAATCGGCCTGATAACGTCCAAAGAATCGGCGGCCTACGCGGATTTTATAAAGATTTTGAATCAGCGCTGGCGCGGTATCGAGGTTCGCTTTATCGACGTACAGGTGCAGGGCGAAGCGGCAGTTGAACAAATAATTAGTGCAATCGAGCAATTTAATCAGGCCGCCAGCCAGCCCGAAATACTCGTACTGATTCGTGGCGGCGGCAGCGTTGACGATTTGCAGGTGTTCAGCACCGAGCAGGTCACGCGTGCCGTGGCCGCCAGCCGTATTCCAACTATGGTCGCCATCGGCCACGAAGTCGATGTGAGCTTGGCAGAACTCACGGCTGACCGCCAAGCCAGCACGCCGAGCAACGCGGCCGAACTGCTTGTTCCCGACCGTCGCGATATGCTTGAGCGCCTCGATCGTGAGCGTACCCGGCTGAGCGCGTTTGTAGCTGACATGCTTGCCGGCGAGCATCAAGCACTCGCCGTTAGACGTGAGCAATTGATACAACTTATCGAGCATGCGCTGCAAACAGTCAAAGGTCAGCATGCCGGGCACAAGCAGCTTTTAGCTGCACTCAGCCCCGAGATGGCACTTCGTCGCGGGTACGCCATCGTCCGTGACGCGCATGGTCGAGTGCTTAGGAGCGGTAAAGTCACGCGGGTCGGTGCTATAGTAGAAGTGCAGTTGGTCGACGCAAGTTTGCGTGCCACTGTCAAAGAAATCAGGTAAAAAATTATGCCCAAAAATTCTAAAACTACGCCAAGTTATCAGGATTTAAGCCGTCAGCTCGATGAGATCATAGCCAAGCTCCAGAATCCGGATGTCGGTATCGACGAGGCAGTACAGCTGTTCGAAGCAGCACTTGAAACTATTCAGCAGCAGGAAAATCTTCTGAATAAGGCCGAAACGCGCATCCTGGCGCTCAAAGCCAAAGCCAAATTCGACGGGGACAGTTGAAGTAAATGCAGTGGTTTGAACTGGCCGCATCGCTGATCGTTCTCTGTTTCGCTTTTGTGCTGGTGGTTGGGCCACCGTATGTGCCGACGCTCAGTAAGCAAGCGGAAACTGCCATGGATATGGTTGATTTACGGCTCGGCGAAACTTTGTTGGAGCTCGGCAGCGGCGACGGCAAGATTTTGCTTGCTGCGGCGAAACGCGGCTGGAAAGTCGTTGGTTTTGAGCTTAATCCGATTTTAGTGTTCATATCGTACTTGCGGACGTGGCGCTATCGCGGCCAAGTAAAAGTAGTGTGGGGAAATTTCTGGAACACCGAGAAATGGCCGCCGGCCGAAGGAATCTTCGTGTTTATTTTGCAAAAGCACATGAAAAAGCTGGATACCAGAATTGCTCAATGGCACCAACAACCGATACGGCTCGTAAGTTTCGCGTTCACCATTCCTGACAAGAAGCCCGCCGAAACGGACAAGCACGGCGTTTATCTCTATGAATACACTTAAAGGACTTGCTAAGAGGCCGCCCTTCGTTTACCATGAGCAATATGAAAACGACTTTCGCAGAACGGCACATTGCGGCCGAAAACCCTTCTGCGGAAGGCGTGAAATCTTCGGAGCGGGGTCAGATGAATGTGTTGCTCGTTCCGCTCATTCTCGTTAGCCTTGTGCTAATCGGCGTCGCCTATTTTGGCTATTGGGCGTATGAGGGCAGGCAAGATTATAAAAATAATGTCGACCAGAAGGTTGCGGCGGCCACACAGGTGTCGAACCAACAGCTGACCGTCAAGTTGAACGCACAATTTGCCCAAGAGGAAAAGAACCCACTCAAAACGTACGCTGGTCCAAGTCCTTTCGGTAGCGTGCAGTTCAAGTATCCCAAAACCTGGAGTGCGTACGTTGATGTGGACAGCACGAGCGATACGCCGGTTGACGGTTACTTTTATCCGGATGTGGTGCCAGCTACAGGCGCCGATGACACTAGCACCAGCAGCACAAACTTCGCGTTGCGCATCCAAGTGCTAGAGCAGGATTATTCCACCACCTTGCAAAATTACCAATCACAGGGAGGGGTAACGATCAATCCATTTCGTATGCCGAAGGTGCCAAGCGTAGTTGGCGTGATGATAACCGGGCAAATCCAATCGTCGAAAACCGGTACGCTTATCGTTCTGCCGTTACGCACCGCGACGCTGGAGGTTTGGACTGAATCGCCGCAGTTCCTGCAAGATCTTACGAAAACAATCTTACCTAGCTTCACCTTTAGTCCGTAAAGTTGCGCGGCCGCTTTGCGGTAAATAACTGTCTCATTCTACAAAAAGTCCTTTGCTAGTCGTGGTTCTGGAGACAGTTTTGCGCGAGTGCTATACTGGAGAAAAGGGAACTGAGGGTAAGTGGTGCAAGCGACTTCAGACATAGCGGCGTCAAGAGCATTGGACAGATTGTTCATGGCCTTGGCCGAGGAGTTGAAGGCGCCGCTTATGCGCATCGCGCGTCAGACTGAGTTGCTTGCGTCAAGTAGTGAACACCCACCGGAAAGCTTGCGCGGCGTGCAAATGAATGCTGACATGACGCTGCAGTTGCTCGACAGTTACTTGCTCAGCTTGCACCTGACCCACGAGCCGGACGCGCTGTTTGCAGTCCAGCCGGTGTCTGTGGGCGCGGTATTGCACGAAGCTTGCGGCCGCCTGGTGAATGTGGCCCGTGAATACGACGTGGCACTCGAGCTCAGCATTGGCGGCAGGTACGAGCCGGTGATGGCGAATGCACGGGCGTTAACGACTGCGCTGGTGAGCTTAGGTTACTCGCTCATTGAAGCGCTGCCGGGAATGGGTACCGAACAGCTGCGGCTGCAACTGGCGGCGCATCGCACCAAATACGGCATCGTGGCCGGCATGTACTGCGACGCCGAGAACCTTACCCCGCAAACGTTTCGTCAGGCGCAAAACATGCACGGCCACACACGCCAGCCGTTCGTGGGCGTACTGCCGAGCAGCGGTGCGGGCGTGTTCGTGGCCGACGCAATTTTGGGTGCGATGTCTTCGAGGCTTCGGGTCGGCCGGTACCAAAAATTACCCGGATTCGCGGTCACGCTGTTGTCCAGCCAACAATTACAGCTTGTATAGATCATGGCGAAAATTTTACTCATTGAACCGGATCGAATGTTGTCCGAAACGTATGTGCAGGCGCTTGTCGGTGCCGGTAATCAAGTGCGCGTGGCACGGACGGCGCAAGCGGCTATTCATGCCGCCGACGAGCTGGCACCGGACGTTGTGGTGCTGGAACTGCAGCTCGTGGCACACAGCGGCATTGAGTTTTTGTACGAGCTCCGTTCGTACGCCGACTGGCAAAAGATTCCGGTGATTATCCTTAGCCACGTGCCGCCGCAGGAATTCAATCAAAGCATTGACGCTCTGAAAAACAGGCTCGGCGTGCGCGCCTATTTGTACAAGCCTGCTACCAATTTGAAAACGCTGCTTCGTGCCGTCGAAGCCGTCGCTGCGCCGGTATGAAACAATTTGTCACCAAGGGTATCGTTCTCAGTCGCACTGATTTTGGCGAGGCCGACCGCATTCTCACGTTGCTCACGCCGGATTATGGCAAGTTGCGCTTGATGGCCAAGGGCGTCCGGCGCGTCAAATCCAAACTCGCCGGCGGCATCGAACTTTTCAGTGTCAGCGACATCACGTTCATTCGCGGCCGCGGCGACATCGGTACGCTCGTTTCGTCGCGTTTGCAGAAATATTACGGTGAAATCGTCAAAAATATCGACCGCACCATGCTCGGCTACGAACTCATCAAAATGCTCAACAAAGTTACCGAAGACGAGCCCGAACCGGAATATTTCGAACTTCTTGAGCAAACCTTCGTCGCGCTCGACAATTCCGGCATTGACTTAGATCTAATTAAACTTTGGTTTTCGATGCAACTTTTGCGCCTTGGTGGGCACCGGCCAAATCTGCAAACCGACACGGCCGGCCAAAAGCTTAAACCTGACGAAGCCTACAATTTTGACTTTGACAAAATGGCGTTTGCGCCCGACGCCAATGGCAACTTCCAAGCCGATCACATCAAGTTTCTGCGCCTCGGCTTTAGCGGCAACCAGCCGAAAATCTTGAACCAAGTTCAGGGCAGCGCCAAACTCACCGCCGACTGCCTGCCACCAGTTCAAACTATGCTAGCCGCCCATCTTAGGATATAATCGGCTCATTATGAGTGATGTAAGTTTGGAAGAAATCGTAAGTCTGTGCAAGCGCCGCGGGTTTATTTATCAGGGCAGCGACGTGTATGGCGGCTTGGCCGGCACGTGGGATTACGCTCCGCTGGGCGTGGCGCTGAAGAAAAATATTATGAACCTATGGTGGAAAATGTTCGTCGAAGACCGCGACGACATGTACGGCGTCGATGCTGCAATCCTGATGAACAAGAAAGTTTGGGATGCCAGCGGTCACACGAAAACATTTACTGATCCGCTAACAGAATGCATGAATTGTCATTCTCGTTTTCGTGCTGACAAGATTGACATGTCGGCACCGTGCCCAACTTGCGGCAAGAAGGATACTTTTAGCGAGCCCGAGCAATTTAATATGATGTTCAAGACTGTAATTGGTCCAAAATACCAAAGTTGGACAAGAAAAAAACCGGGTGGTCTAGAAGGTGAGATATTCTTCAAAAATACACGTGGTGAAAAGGAAACAGTCTGGAAAATCGAAGACGCTGACAACGAACTTGGTGGTGCCATGGTTTATGACTCTGCTGCGTTAAGCTACCTTCGGCCGGAAACTGCACAGGGGATTTTTACGAATTTCAAGAATGTCGTGGATAGCTTTTATCCGGACGTGCCGTTTGGGCTGGCGCAGCAGGGCAAGGCGTTTCGGAATGAGATTAGCCCGCGCGATTTTGTGTTCCGCAGCCGCGAGTTTGAACAGATGGAAATCGAATATTTCGTGCATCCGGACAAGTGGGAAGAAGCGTTTGAAGCGTGGCGCGGCAAAGTGCACGAATGGTTCAAGGCAATCGGTTTGCCCGAAGACAAAGTCCACGAGCTGGAAGTGCCGGTCGAAGACCGCGCCCATTACAGCAAGCGCACTATCGATTTCGAGTTCGACTTTCCGCACGGCCGCGACGAGCTGCTGGGCATGGCCTACCGCGCCGACTTTGACCTCAAAAACATCGAACGCGAGAGCAAAAAGAGCATGGAATATCGGCCAAAAGACGGCAGCATGCCGTTCGTTCCGCACGTTATAGAACCGAGCTTCGGCGTCGAGCGTGCCATCATGGCCGTGCTCGTTTCGGCCTACACCCAGGACGAAATCGGTGGCGAAAAACGCAATGTGCTGAAACTGCCCGTGCATCTCGCGCCAGTCAAAGTCGCCGTCAGCCCGCTATTGAAGAACAAGCCGGAGCTCGTCGCCAAAGCGCAGGAGGTCTACAAAATGCTGAAGAAAGAATTCGGCAATGTGATGTGGGACGATAACGGCAACATCGGCAAACGCTACCGCCGCCAAGACGAAATCGGCACCCCGCATTGCGTAACCATTGACTTCCAAACCCTGGACGACAACACCGTAACAGTCCGCGACCGTGACACGACAGAACAGCTAAGAGCAAAGACTGACGACCTAATTGCGAAGCTAAGCTTCTGATATAATCGAGGCATGAAACATATTTTTGTCACCGGCGGGGCGAAGGGAATTGGCAAAGCGATTGTCGAGGAATTGGTGGCGCATAACTACAAAATAACGGCCACGTATCACGAAAGCAAAGACGCGGCGGAAGTGGTAATGTCCAAATATCCGAACGTGCATTACGTCGCGGTGGATCTGCAGGACAGGCAATCATTGGATGCATGTATCGACAAAGTTGTAAAAGTCGGGCCTATCGACGTTTTGGTGAATAATGCGGGCTTGTATGTCGGCAAAGCTTTCGAGAAAATGACCGAGGCTGAATTGTACCAGCAGGTTGACCTGAACTTCGCGGCACCCGCACGGTTGATTCAGGGCCTGCTGCCGTCACTCAAGAAAACCGAAGCTCCGCTTATCGTCAATATTTCGTCGCAAGCTGTTCACGCCAGACTAACCGGCGAAGCCATGTACAGCGCGGCCAAAGCGGCCGTGTCAACGCTTTCATATGTGCTGCGCGCTGAGCTGAATCCGAAGGGCATTCGCGTCACGGCAGTCGAGCCATTTGGCGTCAATACGTATGGCCTCCCTGAGCCAAGTAATATTATCTTGCCCGAGGATCTTGCCAAAACCGTCCGCTATTGCTTGGAGCTGCCGGATCACCTGCAGCTAGATACTGTCGGCATAAGTCACATCAAACAGTCACGGCCAGACTTTCCGGCATGGGCTGAACGTTAACCCTCAAATGTCAGTCAATAAAGTTAAACAAGCACTGAATAAACTCGCCGATCCCGTGGTGGCACAAGTGACTGCGCAGTCGTTCAAAATAGGCAAGGAATATGAATCGAGCAAGAAATTCCTAGGGCTAAAGGTGCCAGCGGTTCGGGAAATCTGCAAGCAGTACCGGACGCTGCCGCTCGGCGAAATCGAAAAACTGCTCGCAAGCCCAATCCACGAACATCGTTTGGCGGCGTTGATTATCATGGTGGAACAGGCCAAGAAAGCTAATCCGGAATCCAAGAAGCAGCTCCATGACTTGTACTTGCGGCGGATCGACGAAATCAACAACTGGGAGCTGGTGGACGTAAGTTGCCACTATGTGCTGGGCGGCTACTTGATGGACAAACCGCGCGACGTGTTATACGAGCTGGCAAGATCCAATGACGCTTGGCGGCGGCGGATTGCTATCGTTAGCACTTGGCAATTCATCCGCTCTGGCCAGGCTGATGACACGTTCGCCATCGCCGAGATTTTGCTGGCTGACACACAGCCGTCTGTCCAAAAAGCCGTGGGCTGGATGCTGCGCGAGGCGGGCAAGCGTGTCGACGAAAAAGCGCTTACTGGCTTTCTGGAACGCCACTATCAAGGCATGTCACGTACGACTTTACGATATGCTATCGAACGGCTTAGCTCCGTCCAGAAAGCTCATTTTATGAATAAGCCGGGCAGCTGAATGCCAGAATCAGTCCGTGATATGGGGCTGTTGTGGGATAATGTCCAGATGACGACGTATTATACCGATGGCAGTGCGAGTCCGAATCCTGGGCCGGGCGGATTTGCGGTGATTTGCGATGGCAAGCCGGTTGTTCTAGGCGGCGAACCGAGTGGTGCTGAGACTACGAATATCCGGATGGAAGGTTTTGCGATTATTGCGGCGTTGAAACACGCGGATGGCGCGCCGTGCGAAATTTATACCGACAGCGAATTTTGGATCAACGTCATCACCAAATGGTCGCTTGGCTGGGAAGCAAACGGCTGGAAGAAAAAGGGCGGGGCAATCAAAAATCTGGACATCGTGCAGGAAGTTTGCCCGTTGTATCGCAATTCCAAGGCCAGATTAGTCTGGGTGCGCGGCCACGTCGGTCACGAAGGCAATGAACTAGCCGACCACTGGGCCAACGAAGCCCGCAAGCAACGCCTCAAATAGCAGTGCTGTTATCAAGCACAAAATCAGCGTGCTGCTCGGGATGGTATTTTGTCTGATACCGTAGATCATTCGCGGCCCACAAATCCCAATGCTGCGCGTTTTCGCTGCTGCCGTCGCGGGCATGGCCGCGCCGCTTGGCAAGCTCAATAGGCGAGTCAACCCAAACTTTATAATCGTAGTATTTCGCGATACTTGGATGGTACGATGACGATCCTTCTACAATTAGGTAGGTTATAGCGGGCACGGTTACTGGCTCACTCAAGGAATTACTAGCCCATATAAACTTTTGGTAACGCACTGTCTGGCCGACGGTCGCTGGCACTAGTACTTGTCGTTTAAGTCGTGCCCTGTCAAACCCAGTTTTTTCAGGCGAAACGTCATTAATCAGGCTTTCCTTGAGCAGAAAGTCGTCCATGTTAATGATATACGCATCACCTAAGGCACCGTTAAGCTTTTCGGCAAAGGTTGTTTTGCCTGCGCCGCCGAAACCTTCGATGGCGATCAGGACGGGTTTGCGCCGGCTGTTTCTACGCTTGATGCTGGCGGCAATCTCATCGAGAGCCATTGCCGAGATTCGGTTCATGCAAACATGGTAGCATGACGGCTATAATAAAAGTATGGCCAAGGAGGAGCATGGTGGTAAAGCGAAAGGAAGCACGGCGGAACGGGCGAGCCGGTTTTGGCGCAACGCGCGCACGTGTTGGGCGTGGTTGCGCTTGCCGGCGCGGCAGTTTTATTGTCACCGGTTGCGGCGGTGGCGGTGCCTTTGGCCGAAGTTGCTGGCTTAGGCGTCGCCGGCTCGGAGGTCGCCCGCCGCCATTTCGCCAAACGTGCCAAAGGTAAGCAAGGCAGACAGACTTAAGATGTGGTGCCGAAACCAGTCTTTGAAGCGGGAGCAGTGTACTATACTAAGTAACATGGGTGACTTCGATGAATTGCAAAAACTGATAGTCAAATTCAGGGACGATCGGAATTGGCGGCAATTCCACAATCCCAAAGATTTGGCAATTTCGTTGCTGCTTGAAGCCGCTGAATTATTGGAGCATTTTCAGTGGAAAAATCCAGAGGAAATGCGACGGCATATCGTAAAGCACAAACAGGAAGTGAGCGAAGAGCTGGCGGACGTCCTATACTGGGTGCTGCTGATCGGTAATGACCTAGAAATAGATTTGACGGATGCGCTAAAGAAAAAGATGGTTCAAAACGGAGCGAAATATCCCGTGTCTAAATCCAAGGGCAATTATAAAAAATATATCGAGCTAGCGAAAGAGTAGCGGAATGGAAAACGCTATTATTTTGCATGGGACGTGCAGCCGGAAGGAATATTATTCGGATGAATATCCGAGTTTGAGTAACAATAATTGGCTGCCGTGGCTACAGAAGCAGCTGCTCATGCGCGACATCGCGGCAGTGACGCCGGAAATTCCGGGCGCGTTCAAACCGGATTATGAAGTCTGGCGTAGGGAAGTCGAGCGGTTCGATATCACGCCGGAAACGCTCATCGTCGGGCATAGTTGCGGCGGCGGATTCTGGGTTCGTTGGTTGAGCGAGCATCCGGACGCGCGCGTGGGCAAGATCGTGCTGGTGGCGCCGTGGCTCGATCCGAACAACATTAAAAAGACGACATTTTTCGATTTCGAAATCGACCCGAAGCTGGCCAAACGTACCGGCGGCGTCACGATTTTCAATTCCATCGACGACCATCCCGGCATTCACTGGTCGGTCGAGACGTTGCGCCAAACCATCCCGGGTATAAAGTACCGCGAATTCGAAAACTACGGCCACTTCTGCATCGAAGACATGCACACGCAGGAATTCCCCGAACTCCTCGCCGAATTATTGGCATAACGAATGTTACTATAGAAAAATGAAAGTTTTATTTGCGGATTCAAGTTTTTGGAAAACGCACAACGGACTGCAGCAGGGTTACAAAAAGGTTGTCGAAGAATCATTCGCGGAGGTCCGGCGTCTATTGCCGGCCGTTTCGTCACACGTGACATTCGTAGCGCAGGCGGTGGAGTGGGCGGGAAACCTTGTTGCTGAAACCGGTGAAGGCGCGTTTACTTATAACGGCGAGCTTATTTTGCTGTTCGCCGATCCGCGTTTGCCGCATGGCGAAACGACGTTGCTGGAGAACACGAGCAGCGCCGTGTTTCACGAGCTGAACCATAGCGCGCGTTTCATGCTCGGCCTGTTTGATGAGAGTTTTGTCGACGGCTGTATATTTGAAGGCTTGGCCACGGTGTTTGCCCGCGAGCATGATGGCAAGCAGCCGTGGGGCAAGTACGATTCACATGATGCCGAAGCGTGGCTGCAGGAGATTATTGCTAAAGGCGACGGCATCGATTATATGGCGTATAAGTTTCACCATCCCGACGGTCGGTGCTGGATTGGCTACAAAGTCGGCACGTACGTTGTTGATCTGGCTATGAAAAAGTCGGGTAAATCGATCGTTGAGCTCACAGCGCTCACGAGCAGCGAAATTAAGCAACTCGCCGGTGTTAAAGATTAAAGTGGTATGATTAAACCAATGAATCAAAATGATAAAAAACCGGAGCGGGTGTTTGCGTTTATCGATAGTCAGAATTTGAATTTGGGCGTGCAAAAGGCGGGATGGAAGATGGATTGGCGGAAGTTCCGGCAGTTTTTGGCGGACAAATATGGCGTCACCAAAGCGTATATGTTCATCGGCTACATTCCGGAATACGAAAATATTTATGAGCAAATGCACGAGGCTGGTTACGCGATTGTGCTTAAACCCACGTTTGACCTCACGCGCCCGCAGCCGGAAATGCAGGAAGTAATGGACGAAGAAAAGGGCATTACGCCAGCGGCAAAACCAGCCGAGCCGGAAGAGAAAAAGCCGGTGAAGGGCAATATCGACGCCGAGCTCGTGCTGTGGGCAATGAAGGAAATGAGCAATTACGAAAAGGCGATTATTGTGTCTGGCGACGGCGATTTTTATTGCCTGGTTGAATATTTGGACCAGAAGGGCAGATTATTAAACCTGCTCGCGCCGAGCCAACATTATTCCGGCCTGTACAACCGCTACGAAAAATACGTCGTCCGCCTCGACCAATTCCGCCGCGAACTGGCCTACCATGACTTCAAACGCCGCCCGAAAACACAGGGCTAAGGCGCTCCCCTCTAATAACTCCAACAGTTTAGCTGAGTCTATGTCATACTATGGGGTATGACACAAACACTCACACAACAAACACAATACCAAACCTTACGATTAGTGCTGAATGAACGCCAATGGCGTATATACC
>DASXEX010000037.1:0-36309 GCA_036489905.1 Saccharimonadales bacterium (SeqCode) | reverse complement strand
ATCTTTGCGAGTTAACTTGCTCATATAGCGTCCCTTCATCCGCACCTCCATACCAGACAGCATGATAGAAGATTACGGGTACTTTTTTAATGAGCTAACGAATACTACTTGGGGAACTTTATTTATGAGCTAAGTCGAAACCCTTGACATTTGAAATCTATTCGTTCACACTGGGATGTAAGAAGTAGTGTAAGTCGGGCAGTGCTAACGTATGTCAGAATTGGCGCCAAAAATACCCGCTTAGGAGCCTTCGCGCGAAAAAATACAACAAATAAGTATAAGCCACAACGAGAGACTTGGAAGCAATTTTTACACAGTCGAATGGGCGAAGCTTGAAGAGCGTTAATGCGCTCCCGACTCTTTTTTGTTGGCTACACAATAACTAACCACTAACTTAAAACATGGGGGTAGGTTTACTTTTATGGCGAAAAGTACCACTACACAGAAGCCGGCCGAGCGCGTATATTTTACGAGAGCCGACGACGCTATCGCACTACCAAGCTTGGTAGATCATCAGACAACATCTTTCCAATGGTTCGTGGACGAAGGCTTGGGCGAGTTGTTGGCCGAAGTTAGTCCGATTGACGACTACACTGGCGGCAAGTTGTCGCTCAAATTCAAAGATTATCATTTTGACGACCCGAAAATGAGCGAGGCCGAGGCCCGCGAGAATAACGTCAGCTTCGACGCACCGCTCAAAGCCACCGTGGAACTCACGAACAAAGTAACCGGCGAGGTCAGGGAAAGCGAAATTTACCTCGGCGATTACCCGTGGATGACCAAACGCGGCACATTCGTAATTAACGGCGCCGAGCGCGTCGTCGTGTCGCAGCTGATCCGTTCGAGCGGTGTGTTCTTCACGGCAGACCAGCATGGCACAACCAATTTGTACGGTGCAAAAGTTATTCCCGGCCGCGGCGCGTGGTTGGAGTTCGAGACCGCCGCAAACGGCGCGTTGTATGTCAAAATTGACCGCAAGCGCAAAATTGCCGTAACAACTTTGCTGCGCGCGTTGGGGCAAAGCGAATCACGTATGCGCGACGCGTTCAAGCACGTTGACACCGGCAAGCTTAAGCATCTTGACGCCACACTCGAAAAAGACCCGACGCGTGGCCAGAACGACGCGCTCATCGAAGTCTATCGCCGGCTACGTCCGGGCGACCTCGCGACCGTGGACAACGCCCGCGCGCTTATCGAAAACATGTTTTACAACTACAAGCGCTTTGACTTTTCCCGGGTCGGCCGCTACAAAATCAACAAGCGTCTTGACCTCGATGTGCCGAATACGCTCGAGAATCGCATCATGCGGCTCGAGGATCTCGAAGCTATCGTCGCCGAATTGATCCGCCTGAACAACACGCAGGAACCGGCCGATGACATTGACAGCCTGGCAAACCGCCGCGTCAAGCAAGTCGGCGAACTCGTCCAGCGCCAGTTCCGTATCGGCCTGCTGCGCATGGAGCGCAACACCAAAGACCGCATGTCGATGAGCGAAATCGAAACCGTGCAGCCGGGACAACTTATCAACGCGCGGCCGGTCGTGGCTGCCGTGCGCGAATTTTTTGCAAGTTCGCAGCTCAGCCAATTCATGGATCAAATCAACCCGCTGTCAGAGCTTGCACACAAGCGACGTTTGAGCTCGATGGGTCCGGGCGGCTTGAGCCGCGAACGCGCCGGCTTTGAAGTCCGCGACGCGCACGCCACGCACTACGGCCGGATTTGCGCGGTGGAAACGCCGGAAGGCGCCAACATCGGCTTGGTTTTGAACCTCGCCAATTACGCGCGAATTAATGAGTACGGTTTTGTCGAAACGCCGTATCGCAAAGTTATCAACGCCGCGACGCCGAAAGACATTATCGGCCACATTGCGGCGGTTGACCTTGAGGACGAAAAAGGCAAAGCCGTAGTGAAAGCAGGCAAAACTGTCACAGCTGCCGATGCAGCCAAGCTCGCCAAAGTCGAAGATCAAGTCACCTGGCCAGTTAAAGCCAAAGTGACAAACGACGTCATCTACCTGGACGCTGCCGCCGAAGAAGCGGCAATCATCGCGGGCGCCGGCAGTAAGATTGACGAAAGCGGCTACTTTGCCGAAGAACGTGTGAGCGCCCGCCGCAATTTGCAATCCGGCGAAGTCGACTCAGACGAAGTCACGCACATGGATGCGGCGCGCAACCAGATTATCGGTTCGTCCGCTGGACTTATCCCATTCGTCGAAAAAAACTACGTGTACCGTTCGCTGATGGGCAGCAACCAGCAACGTCAGGCAGTGCCGCTCATCCAGCCATCGAGCCCGATTGTCGGTACCGGTATGGAAACGGCGGCAGCGCGCAACACGGGCCAGCTTATCTTGGCTGAAGAAAACGGCGAAGTCGTCAAGGCCACCGCCGAAGAAGTTGTCGTGCAATATAAAGACGGCAAAATAACATACGCGCCCGAACATTTTGTTCGCAGCAACGAAGGCACCAGCATCAACCAGAAAGTCGTCGTCAGCACGGGCGACAAGGTCAAGCAAGGCGATGTGCTGATTGAAGGCATGTCGATTGCGGGCGGCGAGCTTGCACTTGGCAAAGATCTTATGACTGCCTTTATGCCGTGGGACGGCTACAACTTCGAAGACGCCGTCATCATCAGCCGCAAGCTGGTTGAAGACGACTCGCTCACAAGCGTGCATATTGTGGATTTCATGATTGAGGTGCGCGAAACCAAGCTCGGCCCGGAAATCGTCACCAGCGATATTCCGAACGTCAGCGAAGACACTTTGCGTCACCTAGACGAAGACGGCATTGTGCGCATCGGCGCCGAAGTCCATCCGGGCGACATTCTGGTCGGCAAGATTACGCCAAAGGGTGAGCAAGAGCTGAGCAGTGAAGAGCGTTTGCTCCGGGCAATTTTCGGCGAAAAAGCCAAAGAAGTCCGTGACACCTCGCAGCGCATGAGCAACGGCAAGCATGGCAAAGTCGTAGGCGTCAAAATTTTCAGCCGCGAAAACGGCCACGAGCTGAAATCCGGTGTCATCAAGCAAATCCAAGTATTCGTAGCGCAGATGCGTAAAATTTCCGTCGGTGACAAACTCGGCGGACGGCACGGGAACAAAGGCGTTATCGCCCGCATTCTGCCCATCGAAGACATGCCGTTCACTGAAGACGGAACGCCAATTGATATCGTCCTGAACCCGCTCGGCGTGCCAAGTCGTATGAACTTAGGCCAGCTATTCGAAACACACCTCGGCATGGCCGCGCGTGCTCTGGGAATCAAAGTTGCCAGCCCGTCATTCAACGGCGTACCGGCTGAAAAGATCCAAAGTCTGCTCAAAGAAGCCGGGTTGCCCGAAGACGGCAAACAACAGCTCTACGACGGTCGCAGCGGTGAACCATTTCGCGAGCGCACAACCGTGGGTAGCATGTACATGATCAAACTCAACCACATGGTTGCTGACAAAATCCACGCCCGCTCGACAGGTCCGTACACGATGGTCACCCAACAGCCGCTCGGCGGCAAAGCCCAAAACGGCGGCCAGCGCTTCGGCGAAATGGAAGTTTGGGCGCTGGAAGCTTACGGCGCCGCCGCTACCTTGCAGGAAATGTTGACGCTCAAGTCCGATGACGTTTACGGGCGCAGCAAAGCCTACGAATCCATCATCAAAAAGACCGAAATCGTCGGCCCAAAGGTTCCGGAAAGCTTCAACGTGCTCGTGAAAGAATTGCAAGGTCTGGGACTGAAAGTCGACCTGGTCAGCTCGAACAACGTTGTCGATGCCGAGGCAGTACTCGCGACCAGTGTGAATGAAGAAGCCAAAAACCCGGCCCAAGTCAACGTGCCGGAACCAGTTATATCCGACATTGACCTAACCGAAGATGCGGCAGTCGATGAGTTCGAAGCACTCGCCGAAACCGAAGTGTCCGGCAGTGACACCGTAGTTGCCACTACCACCACCGACGATACCAATGATAACGACGAAAACAAGGAGGAGAAGGTCTGATGGTTGCAGTAAAGGAAAAGAGCAGCCGGGACGCGAATTCACTTCGCGTCCCGCGCGATGAGAAAAACCGTCAGGTTTGTCTCATACTTGGTAATGACGAAGAGGAGGCTTAAACGATGCGACGCTATTCTTACGGTACAAGTGGCACAAACATTGCCGATTTCGACGCAGTGCGTTTGGCGGTTGCCAGCCCGGCTGACATTTTGGAATGGAGCCACGGCGAAGTAACCAAGCCGGAAACCATCAACTATCGCACGCAAAAGCCGGAGCGCGACGGCCTGTTCTGCGAGCGGATTTTCGGACCGGTCAAGGACATTAACCCGCACGACGCCAAATACAAAGGCGTCCGCAGCCGTGAAGCCGCCGTCGACAAAAACGGCGAACTCGTCACCAAGTCCATCGTCCGCCGCGAACGCATGGGCCACATTAGCCTGGCCGTGCCGGTGGCGCACATTTGGTTCCTGCACGGCACGCCTTCGGCCATCGGCTTGCTACTTGGCATGACCGTCAAAAACCTCGAACGCGTCGCCTACTTTGCCAGCTACATTATTATTTCTGTAGACACTGCCAAGCGTGACCAAATGCTCGCCGACAAAGAAGCCGAATTCGCCGCCGCCAAAGAAGCTATCAAGCTTCGCTACGAGCACGAGGCAAACAAAGAGGAATCGAACGTGAAGGCTCTGGCCGAAATGCAGACCAAAGAGCTGGAAGGGGTCACCAAGGAATTCGAGCAGCTCAAGGAACAGCTTACCAGTCTTGAAAAATTCCGGCTCCTCAGCGAAGCCGAATATCGCAGCATGCCGGATGAACTGCAAGGACTCGTGCGCGTCGGCATGGGCGGCGCGGCAGTGAAGCTGTTGCTTGACGAAATTGACCTGAAAGAGCTCATCAAAAGTTTGAGCGAAGAGGCCGAAACTGCCAAAGGTCAGCGCCACAAGAAATTGATGAAGCGGCTACGGCTACTCGAAAGTATGGAGCGTGCCGGCATCGAGCCGAACTCGATGTGCGTTTCGGTCCTGCCGGTGATTCCGCCCGACCTGCGCCCGATGGTGCAACTGACCGGCGGACGCTTTGCCACAAGCGATTTGAACGACCTATATCGCCGCGTCATCAACCGTAATAATCGACTCAAAAAATTGATGGACTTGAACGCGCCCGAAGTCATCCGCCGCAACGAACAGCGCATGTTGCAAGAGGCCGTCGATGCGTTGATCGACAACAACTCGACCCGTTCCGGCCGAGCCGTCGCCGCAACTGGCCAGCGCCGCCGTCTGAAAAGTTTGAGCGACATGCTCAAGGGTAAGCAAGGCCGCTTCCGCCAGAACTTGCTTGGCAAACGGGTCGATTACTCCGGCCGTTCAGTCATCGTGGCTGGTCCGGAACTGAAAATTAACCAATGCGGCTTGCCGAAGATGATGGCGCTTGAACTCTTCAAACCGTTTGTCATCGGCGAACTCATCGCCCGCGAAGAAGCCCACAACATCCGCAACGCCACACGCATGATCGAAACCGGCGAAACCGCAGTTTGGGACGCGCTCGACGAAGTCATCAAGGGCAAATACGTGCTACTGAACCGCGCGCCGTCCTTGCACCGTTTGAGCATTCAAGCTTTCCAGCCGACGCTTATCGAAGGTCGTGCCATCCAGCTGCATCCGCTGGTATGTAAAGGTTTCAACGCCGACTTCGACGGCGACCAAATGGCCGTCCACTTGCCGCTATCTGACGCTGCCCAAGCCGAAGCTCGCGACATCATGGCCGCCAACAAGAACTTGCTCAAGCCAGCCGATGGCTCACCCATCTTGCACATTGAGCAAGACATCGTGCTCGGCTGCTATTACCTCACCTACAAGCGAGCTAGCGCCAATCAAAAGGAGCGCCCATTCATTAGCCCGGACGAATGCATCATGGCGTTTTACGCAGGTAAGCTGAGCATTCAGGACCGTGTGCGCGTGCCGTTCCGCGGTGAAGTCCGACACACCACCTTCGGCCGCTTAACCTTCAACGAAGCATTTCCCGAAGACTTCCCGTTCCAGGACGAGCCGATGACTAAGAAGCGTCTGCAAAAAGTCATGGCTGAAGTGTACCGAAAATACGGCCAGGACAAAACCGCCGAAATCGCCGACGGACTGAAAGACCTCGGCTTCCACTATGCCACGCGCTCGGGCATTTCGATGGGCATGGGCGACTTCAGCGAAATCAAAGGTATGCAAGCGGTTATTGTCGGAGGTGAGGAGCGCGCCGCCGCCATTTCCGAACAATACGAGCAGGGCTTCATTACCGAAGAGGAACGCTACCGGCTGACCGTTGAAAACTGGACAAAGATCGAAACAAAGGTCCAGGACATGTTGGCCGAGCAAATGGAAGGCCGCAATAACACCATGTCTATCGCCATCGATTCAGGTGCCCGCGGCAACATCCGAAACATGAAAGACGCCGTCGGTATGCTGGGCGTGCTGGCCGACGCCTCAGGCCGTGCCATCGAGCTGCCGATTAAATCCGGATACATCAAAGGACTTGACCCGCTCGAATATTTCACTGGTTCCCGCGGCACGCGCAAAGCGCTCATCGACATCGCACTGAAAACCGCTGACGCCGGTTACCTGACTCGCCGTTTGGTCGACGTCAGCCAAGACGTCTTCACGATCGAAAACGACGGCGATGATCCTGGCTTTGCCAGCTTGCGAGCCGACGCCGCCGAAATCGGTGCAAGCTATGCCTCTCGCCTGAATGGTCGCTTCGCCGCTGAAACCATCAAGGACCACGTCAAAAAAGGTCAGCTCATCACTGGGCAGATTGCCGAAGCGATTGAGGCTGACACCGCCACCGACGGCGTAAAAATCATGAGCGTCCTAAGTTGCACCTCGGCCCGCGGCGTGCCGCAGAAATCGTACGGCCTTGATCCGGCGACCGGCAAGTTGGTCGTCGCGCACCAGCCAATAGGTGTCATCGCCGCGCAGTCTATCGGCGAGCCGGGCACGCAGCTGAGTCTTCACTCCAAGCACCGCTCCGGTGCCGTCGTAGCCGATGATGCCGCGCAAGGGCTTGGCCGCGTCGAAGAACTTTTCGAAGCGCGCACGCCAAAAAGCCAGGCGTACCTGACCGACATTGCCGGCACAGCCAAAACTTGGGAAGAAGGCGAACACTACGTCGTGCAAATAGCGGCGCATGAAAAAGAAAACGTCACCCTCGAGCTAAACGGCCGGAAGGCTAGCGTCGCCAGTGGTAGCGATGTGGCCATCGGCGACGTCATCGCCGCACACGAAAACAACAGTAAACCGCTCGTCGCACCGATGGCCGGCAAGGTCGAGGTCGCCGGCGAAGAAGCAATCGTCATCACACCGGCCGGCCAAAGCGTCGTGCGCTACGAAATCCCGGGCTTCAAGCAACTGCTAGTCAAAGACGGCGACAAAGTCGTGGCCGGCCAACGGCTCACTAACGGCTCGATCAACCTGCACGACCTCATGCACCTGCAAGGTGTCGAAGCCACACAGCGCTACATCATGAACGAAATCCTCAAGATTTTTGCAAGCCAGGGACAGAACATTGCCGACAAACACCTTGAAACCATCGTTCGCCAGATGTTCAGCCGCGTTCAAGTTGAGGACGCTGGCAACACCGAATTCGTTACTGGCGACACCGTCAGCAAACTATCGGCCGTCGAAGCCAACGAAGCTTTGTCGCGCGCTGGCAAGCAGCCGGCCAAGTACAGCCAGCTGTTGCTCGGTATCACCAAAGCCAGTTTGAGCACCGACTCATTCCTGAGTGCCGCGTCGTTCCAAGACACCACGCGCGTGCTCATCGGCGCCGCCACATCCGGCCGTGTCGACCACTTGTACGGGTTGAAAGAAAACGTCATTCTGGGACGCAAGATTCCCGTCGGCACCGGTTTCATGAGCGATGACGACATCGAAGAAGCCAAGGCCGCAAAGGCCGCTGAAGAAACCATTGCAGCCAAGGAGTAAATCTGATACAATCAACGAAAAGGGCAGTACGTAATAGTGACTTGAACAAGAGTCATTAATCAATACCTACTGCAAAATTTCAAGGACAATCCAGCAAATGCCAACAATTAACCAACTAGTACGCAAACCGCGATCCAAACTTACCGGCAAAACCAAGTCGCCGGCACTGCTTCGCGTCACCAACAATCTGAAGACCCGCAACTACGAAAAACCGTCCCCGTTCAAGCGCGGCGTCTGCGTCAAGGTCACGACCAAAACGCCGAAGAAGCCGAACTCGGCCCTTCGTAAAGTCGCCCGCGTGCGCCTGACCAACGGTCACGAAGTCTGGGCCTACATCGGCGGCGAAGGCCACAACTTGCAGGAGCACGCCGTAGTTTTGGTCCGCGGCGGCCGCGTCCGCGACCTTCCAGGTGTCCGCTACCACATCGTGCGCGGCGCATTAGATTTACAAGGCGTCAACAACCGCAAACAAGGCCGTTCCAAATACGGCGCCAAAAAGGAGAGCAAGTAATATGCCATATCCCGAAGACTTTGTGCCGAAGACCGGAAATGGAAGCGAAATTCCCGTCAACTTGAATAGTCTACGCGAGGCACGTAAACGGGCAGCTAGCGATCCCGATAGCTTGAGCTCAGACGACCGCGCTTTCCTTGATCGGAATACTGACGTTGAGCTACCTCCCGCTGAAGAATCACCAGACTCCCAATCCCATGAAGGTGGTCAAGATGCCTAGACATAAAACCAAAGCGCTCGTGCGCGATATTCCGGGTGACCGTTTGTACAATAGCGTGCAGGTGCAGCGGCTCATCAACCGCGTGATGCAGGACGGCAAAAAACAAATTGCCGAGCGGCTGGTGTATGGCGGCATGCAAAAGGCGGCCAACAAACTGAAGGTCGACAATCCGCTCGAAGTTTTCGAACAAGCAATGAAAAACGTCCAGCCGCAAGTCGAAACGCGCTCCCGCCGCGTTGGCGGCGCCAACTACCAGATTCCGTTCGAAGTCAAAGGCCAGCGCCAGCAACACCTAATGACGATGTGGTTCGTGGCCGCCGCCCGAGCCCGCAAAGGCATGAGCATGGAAGACCGCCTCGCCCTCGAACTCACCGACGCCTACAACAACCAAGGCGCAGCCGTTAAAAAACGCGAAGACGTGCACAAAATGGCCGACGCCAACCGCGCCTTCGCTCACTTCGCGAGGAGCTAGTCATCATGGAAATATGCGGCCAAATGGTTACTCCTGAGTGTTGGAGGCTCTGTCCGTTGAATGATTTCGGCTCTATAGAACAGCATCTAGCAACTCTTGTGACCGACGTAGAGATGGCCAGAAGTAGTGGTGTAAGCGAACCGGCAGTACATTTACTAGAAAAACGGGCCGAAGCCGTTACAGCATCTACACGAAGTGGTTTAAGGGACGTGCCGAGTGATGGGGCGGGGCCATGGCAACCAAATCATCCCGATTCCTTACATGGCCAGGCTACACTGCCGCAAAGTGAATGTTGCATAGTTAAGAGCGTTAAGGTTGTAGATTTAAGCACCGGTGTTACGCAAATCCAGAAACAAGATTAAATTAAAAGATTAAAACATGGCAGAGAAGAAATACAAGATTGAAGATTTGCGGAACATCGGGATTATCGCGCATATTGATGCGGGGAAGACGACCACGACTGAGGGGATTTTGTACCGTACGGGTTTGAAGCACAAAATCGGTGCCGTGCACGAAGGTGAAACGACGACCGACTTTATGGCTCAGGAAAAGGAGCGCGGGATTACCATTATGTCCGCGGCCGTGACGTGCTACTGGAAAGATCATCAGATCAACATTATCGACACGCCGGGCCACATTGACTTTACGGTTGAAGTGGAGCGAAGCTTGCGCGTGCTCGATGGCGCAGTCGTAGTCTTCGACGGCAAAATGGGCGTGGAGTCGCAGTCCGAAACCGTCTGGCGCCAGGCCGACAAATATGGTGTGCCGCGCATTTGCTTTATCAACAAAATCAACCAAACCGGCGGCGACTTTTACAAATCACTCGACTCGATCCACAACCGATTGAACAAGCGCGCGTTTCCGATTCACCTGCCGATTGGGTTTGAGCAAAGCGTCAACGGCATCGTCGACCTCGTGAGCATGAAAGCGTACACATACAAAGACTTCACCGACCACGAATTGATCGAGGGTGAAATTCCGGCCGACATGCTCGACCAGGCCAAAAAATACCGCAGCCTTTTGATTGAGAATGCTGTGGCCGAAGACGAAAAATTATTGGAGAAATATTTTGAAGCCGGCGAAGACGGTTTGTCCGAGGCCGAAATCAAGCAAGCCATTCGTTCCGCCATTTTGCAAGGTGATTTCTTTGCCGTCACCGGCGGCGACGGACGCGGCGTAATTGTGGAAAAATTGCTCGACCTCGTGGTTGAGCTTTTACCCGCACCGACCGACCGCGGCGCAACCTGGGGCACGCATCCGAAAACCGGCGACGAAGTCGAGCGCAAATCCGATGAAGCGCAACCGTTCGCGGCGCTGGCATTCAAAATCGCGACCGATCCGTTCGTCGGCAAACTTGCCTACTTCCGCGTCTATTCCGGCAAACTCCAATCCGGCTCATATATATTGAACAGCTCGACTGGCGAAAAAGAGCGCGTCGGCCGCGTGGTGCGCATGCAAGCCGATAAGCGCGAAGACGTTACCGAAGTCGGCGCCGGCGACATTGCGGCAATTGTCGGGCTGAAAGGCACGACTACCGGCAACACATTGTGCGACCAAAACAATCCGATTGTGCTGGAAAGCATTACATTCCCCGAGCCGCCCGTCAGCATCGCCATCGAGCCGAAAACCAAAGCCGACCAGGAAAAAATGAGTCTGGCTTTGCAGCGCTTGGCCGAAGAAGACCCGACCTTCCGTATTCACGTCGATGACGAAACCGGCCAAACCATCATTTCCGGCATGGGCGAACTGCACCTGGAGATCATCGTCGATCGCATGAAGCGTGAATTTACCGTCGAAGCCAACATCGGCCAACCGCAGGTCGCCTACCGCGAAACTATCCGCAAAGATGGCGTTGAAGTCCAAGGCAAATTCATCCGCCAATCCGGCGGCCGTGGCCAATACGGCGACGTCTGGCTGCGCCTCAGCCAAAATGAAGCCGGCAAAGGCTTCGAGTTCATTAACTCGATCAAAGGCGGCGTCGTGCCGGGCGAATACATCAAGCCCGTCCAGCAAGGTATTGTCGAAGCCATGAGCAACGGCGTGCTGGCCGGCTATCCGGTCGTCGACATCAAGGCCGAACTCTACGACGGCAGCTATCACGAAGTCGACTCGTCCGAAATGGCGTTCAAAATTGCCGGATCGATGGCGCTGCAAGACGGCGTGCGCAAAGCCAATCCGGTTTTGCTCGAACCGATCATGAAAGTCGTCGTCGTCACGCCGGAGCAGTTCATGGGCGACGTCATCGGCGACCTAAACTCCAAACGCGGCCGCATAGAATCGATGGAAGATTTGCCGGCCAACATTAAAGAAATCACGGCGTTCGTGCCGCTTGGCGAAATGTTCGGCTACACCACAAACTTGCGCAGCAGCACCCAAGGCCGCGCCAGCTCGAGCATGGAGCTCGACCACTACGCCGACGTCCCGAACCACGTCGCCGAAGCCATCATCGCCAAAAACGCCAAATAACGCTTTACAACTCGCAAAAATTTCTCTATACTACCCCCAGAAACTCGTGTGAGTTCTGTTTTAAACTCATGCAAAATAATTAAATCAAGGAGTCTAAACCAAAATGGCAGAACAATTTGACCGCAGCAAGCCGCACGTCAACGTCGGCACCATGGGACACGTCGACCACGGCAAAACTACACTTACCGCCGCGATTACCGCGGTGCTTGCCAAGCGCCTTCCGAGCAGCATCAACAAGCCCGTCAAATATGATGAAATTGATAACGCACCCGAGGAAAAAGCTCGCGGCATCACCATCGCGACCAGCCACCAGGAATACGAAAGCGAAAAGCGCCACTACGCGCACGTCGACATGCCCGGCCACGCCGACTACGTCAAGAACATGATCACCGGTGCTGCCCAGGTTGACGGTGCGATTCTTGTCGTATCTGCCGCTGACGGCCCCATGCCGCAAACTCGCGAGCACGTTTTGCTCGCCCGCCAGGTTGGCGTGCCTTCAATTCTCGTTTTCTTGAACAAGATGGACTTGGCCGACAAAGATTTGGTCGAGCTCGTCGAAGAAGAAATTCGTGAGTTGCTCGAAAAGAACGGCTTCGACAAAAACGCCCCGATCATCCGCGGCTCTGCTACCAAGGCACTCGCCGGCGACAAGGAAAACGAAGACGCAGTCATGGAACTCGTCAAGGCTATGGACGACTTCATCCCCGAGCCGAAGCGCGAACTCGACAAGCCATTCCTAATGCCGATTGAAGACGTCTTCAGCATCAAAGGCCGCGGCACTGTCGCGACCGGCCGTGTCGAACAAGGCGTTGTCAAAATCAACGAAGAAGTCGAAATTGTCGGTCTCCGCGACACCAAGAAAACCGTCGTGACCGGTGTTGAAATGTTCAAGAAACAGCTCGACCAAGGCCAAGCCGGCGACAATGTCGGCGTGCTGCTGCGCGGCATCGAGCGCGATGACATCGAGCGCGGCCAGGTTTTGGCCAAGCCCGGCACCATCACCCCGCACACCGAATTCGACAGCGAAGTCTACATTCTGACCAAAGAAGAAGGCGGCCGCCACACGCCGTTCTTCAAAGGCTACAAGCCGCAGTTCTACTTCCGCACAACGGACGTAACCGGCGAAGTCGAACTTCCAGCCGACAAAGAAATGGTCATGCCCGGCGACACCCTAACTTTCAAAGTTAAACTCCTGCAGCCTATCGCCATGGACCAAGGCCTCCGCTTCGCCATCCGCGAAGGCGGCCGCACTGTCGGCGCAGGCGTCGTAACTAAGGTTGTAAAATAATCCAGCAGATTTAAAAAGCTCGCACATTAAAAGGAAACGGAACCAGCCACATGGAAGCAGCCAAGAAGCCAGAAGTTAAGCAGCGCATTCGCATTCGCCTGAAGGCGTACGACCACAAAGTCATCGACCAGGCGGCGAAGCAAATTGTTGACACGGCGCTGCGCACCGGTGCGACCTTGGCTGGCCCGATTCCTTTGCCGACCCGCCGCAGCACGTTCACGGTCGTCAAAAGCCCGCACGTCTACAAAAAAGGCCGCGAGCAATTCGAAATGCGCGTCCACAAACGCCTCATCGACGTGTTCGAACCAACCCCAAAAACCATCGACTCACTCATGAACTTATCGCTTCCAGCCGGTTGCGACGTCGAAATCAAAATGTAAGTGACTTTTGCGTTCACTTAAAAGCACCCGCCCACGGGTGCTTTTAAGTGCCGAGCAGCTAGATGCACTGTTTGGAAGTTGCTAAAGCATAAGCTTTTGTGATTGAATAACAGCAATGGCAAAAACGAAAAGCCGTAAGCGGAAAACCGGTGGCCCCGAGCTCGACAGCGTGTATTTGCTGAAGCTTGTGCTGTATTTAATTGTCGGCGCGCAGTGGGTTCGGCTCGAAAATGCCGGTGGCACCACACAGATCCCTATTCCAATTGGCTTGTTTATCGGCGTGCTGTTTGCGGCGCACGACCATTTCAAAATCGATCGCAAGATCGAGTTTGCGATTTTGCTCGTTGCAATGTTCGTCGGTTTCTGGACGCAAGTCGGCGTTTATATTACGTATTAAACCTTGCACGAATTCAGAGAAGGTGATATATTTCTAATTAATTTTATGGCTTGCGAGCGGACAGAAATCCTCTGTATTACTGGCTTAGGTTCTAATGGGAATGATCCATTCATAATAGCGGCGCACGAAGTGGCTGAGGCTAGCGCCGGCAGCATACGCGTCCATGTGCCGCAGCTCAACGAAGTAACGGACACCTCTGTGGCTGTGCCGCCTATCTCGGAGCAAGGAAGAAAGGTTAGTGAATTCGTGTCAGAACTCGATCCGCCGCCATCATATGTATTAACCCACTCCCTCGGATTGTTGGTAGCGACATATGCTGGCATAGATTTCCGCACCACGCAGATCACAGGAATTACGCCAGCCTTCACATCGGCAGCGGAGCGCATTGAAGCCGACAGCGTAGGGATTGCGAATGATTTAACCACCGAAGAGTGGGATATTGTAAAGGCTTATGGATCTCGGCATGGTGGTGTAGCCGCACTGATCCGTAACCGCCGCCAGGGCGGTCGCCCACTGCTTGTAACGAAGGGGTTTATGGATGAATCAAAAGGCGTTTCGCCACTCGACAGACAAATACCGATGTTACAAACTGCACAAACAAAGAACCGGAATTCGCCGCCACGACTTATATTGCTAGCAGAAGATACTCGCCTAGGCAATCAGACTGATGGTATAGCAGCTGTGAGGCAAGCCATTCCTTCATTACGGATCGAGATTTGTAATGAGATTAGCGACCATTTCCTGCGCCGGCCGCGAAAGGCCGCGGTGGCGTTAGTAAGGAGCGCTATGGATAGATGTTTCATTGTGCCAGCGGCAACAAAAGTACCGGCTTAGAACAACGTGTGCCTCGGATTTTAAATTTACACCGCAGAGCAAACCATATGCCTACACCAGTCATCGATCTACCCGTCAGTGTGGGTGAAATACCTCGCTTCAGCAGACCCATCGCTGCCGCCATTAAGGAAACGGATCCCGATATTGTCATTGGTCTAGACCCGAATGCCCGTCTGGTGGGCTATGCAGTTAGCCTACAACAAGACAGTGCGATACATTATATGCCCGTTTCGGCGAAAGGAATCAGCTTTCGAAACATGTGTCTTGCCGCAGGACAGCTTTCGTTACCGATAACCGACGCGACCCGCAGAGTATTCTTGTTTGAGGATATTACTTCCGATGCCGACTCGCTCCTTACTGCGCGATCGGTATTGGAAGCAGCCTATCCGGCTCTCGGCCGGAAGGATGTCACTTTCCGTTATGGCACATTAATCGACATGCCCCATGTAGAAAAAGTTGGCTGCATTAGCCTCAGCGCAGTAGGTGCTACGCTAGATATTGTCGACCACCAGGTCCGTGAAAATCCCCGTCTACCAGAAATTATCGCCCAGAGCTGGCGCGGTAGGCCAGAAGTACTCGGGATCGAATACGCGCCATCCAGCGCTATCGGTACGGAGATAATCACGCCTGAATCCGAAGCCGCCCGACGAACTATACGTGAAGCACTAGGCGCTGGTCAGCTAGCGACCTTTCCGGCACCGGCCTGATCCATACAAAAAGTCGCAGTAGAATTTGCAACAGGTTGACAGGGGTTGTTTGTGCGTGTTATTCTTTGATGGTAGTTCATAAATTTTGGTTCTTGGTGTGCTGAAGCAGGTCTGCCAATAACAGAGGTAGAAACCACCAGCTGCCAAGTATTTTTATGTCACGCTCGCCACATTTGCGGAGAGAATAACGTTATATTGAGACAACTATGAAAGCACTCATTACTCGAAAAGTCGGCATGACAAGCACCATCGCAGAAGACGGTGCGGTGCAGGCTGTGACGCTGCTTTCATGCAGCCCGAACGTCGTGACGCAGCTCAAGAATACCGAGAGCGACGGCTATATGGCCATCCAAGTCGGATTTGAAACAACTTCGGAAGCTCGGACGAACAAAGCCCAAGCAGGTCATTTTAAGGTCGCCGGTATGCTCCCGAAGATTATTCGCGAATTCCGCACAAGCGAAATCTCCGAAGACCTCAAAGTTGGAAGCAAAATCAACGCCGAGGTCTTTTCAGTTGGCGACGAAGTCGACGCGACTGGCACAAGCAAGGGCAAAGGCTGGGCCGGCACCATCAAGCGCCACAACTTCGAGCGCCAGCGCAAAACGCACGGCGGCAAGGGCAACACCCGCAAGCCCGGCTCCATCGGTTCAATGTACCCGCAGCATATTTTCAAGGGCAAGAAAATGGCTGGCCAAATGGGTGACGAACGGGTGACGGTCAAGCATTTGAAAATCGCATTGGTTGATGTCGAGAATAATGTCATCGGCGTCACCGGCGCTGTGCCCGGCCCGCGCAAAGGCATTGTTTTACTCAAGGAGGCGGTGTAATGGTCGCTGAAATTGCCAGACTGGCTAGGGAAAAGAGCAGCCGGAACGCGAATTCACTTCGCGTTCCGCGCGATGAGAAAAACCGTAGGTTTGTCTCATGTTGGGTTAAGGAGACGAAATAATGGCGGTTCCGACGTATACCAAGACCGGCACGAAAGCTACCACACCCGCCAAACTCGATAAGGCCGTCTTTGGCGTTGCGCCCGAAAACCACGAACTTCTCAAGCTCGCGTATACAGCATATCTGGCGAATGGCCGCGAAAATCTGGCAACCACGAAAACCCGCGGCCTGGTTCGTGGCGGCGGCAAAAAACCTTGGAAGCAAAAAGGCACCGGCCGCGCGCGTGTCGGCTCCACTCGCAGTCCAATTTGGCGTAGCGGTGGCATCACATTTGGTCCTACCGGCGAAGAAAATTATACGAAACGCGTCAATGTTAAGGCCAAGCGCCTGGCTATTCGCCAAGCCCTCAGCCTTGCCGCAGATGACAATAAAATCACGGTCATCGAAAACATCAAGCTCAAAGAAGCCAAAACCGCTGAGCTCGTGAAATTGCTCGCAAAAATTGACGCAAGCAAGCGCGTCCTGCTCGTGGTCGAACACAAAACCGAGGAACTTGATCGTGCAGCCCGCAATTTGCAGGACGTAAAGGTAACGCAAGCAAATTATGTGAACGTTTTCGACACGCTCAACGCCGACCGGATTGTTATTACGCAAGACTCGTTGAAGGTTGTCAGCACATGGCTCGGAGGCGAAAAGTAATGGACAAAACTTTGACACTGAAACCACGCATGAGCGAAAAAGCGTACGGCTTGAGCCAAAGCCAAAACGTCTACGTGTTCGACGTGCCGAAGGGTACGAACAAGCACAGCGTCGCCCGCGCCGTAACCGCACAGTTTGAAGTGACCGTCGAAAGGGTAAACGTGGCGAACGTCAAAGGCAAAGCCAAGCGCACCATACGCAAAGGCGGCCGCGCGACTCCCGGCAGACAAAGCGACACTCGAAAAGCTTACGTAACACTGAAAAGCGGTGACAGTCTGCCAATTTTCGCCGCGGTCGAAGAAGCCGAAGCCAAGAGCGAAAAAACCGCCGAGCTCATGGAAAAAGCCGCTGAAAAACGCGCCAAAAAGGAGAGCAAGAAATGATTGCCGGACTAATGAGGGAAAAGAGCAGCCAGAGCAGCCGAATTTATTTCGGCGCCCGGCGCGATGAGAAAAACCGTAGGTTTGTCTCATGGGGGACCAAATAATGGCGGTCAAAGCTTATAAACCGACAACTCCGGCGCGGCGCGGCATGACGAGCCAGGACACGAGCATGATTACGACCAAAAAGCCGTTGCGCAGTTTGCTTGCACCGAAACGCCGTGGCAACGGCCGCAACAACCAAGGCCGCATCACAACGCGGCATCAAGGTGGCGGCGCACGCAAATTTTATCGGCTCGTCAATTTCAAGTTGGCGTCCGGCACAACCGCAATTGTCGAACACATCGAATACGACCCGAACCGCTCGGCCCGCGTCGCACGCATCAAAGAACCGAACGGCACGTACCATTACATTTTGGCGGTGGCAAACATGAAAGTCGGCCAGAAAATCAGCTCGGGCGAAGAAGCGCCAATCGAAAACGGCAACCGCTTGCCGCTGAAAAATATTCCGGTTGGCAGCACCATCCACGCTATCGAGCTCCAGCCTGGCCGCGGCGCGCAAATGGTCCGCTCAGCCGGCAACAGCGCGCAGCTGATGGCCAAAGAAGACGCCTATGCGCAAGTCCGCTTGCCCAGCGGCGAAGTCCGTATGATTAATGTCGAATGCACGGCTAGCCTCGGCGTTTTGGGCAACGAGCAACATCAGAATATCAAGCTCGGCAAAGCCGGCCGCAGCCGCCACAAAGGCATTCGCCCAAGTGTTCGCGGTGTTGTCATGGCCGCAGCCGATCACCCACACGGTGGTGGTGACGGCGGACGCCACGGCACCGGCAAAGACCCGCGCACGCCTTGGGGCCAGAAAACCCTGGGCTACAAAACCCGCAGCCGTAAATCCACCACCAAGTTCATCGTAAGAAGCCGCCACGCGGCCAAGAGGAAATAAACCATGAGAGGAAGATTAGGTTTTGGTTCAATTCTCGTCACTGACGACCCAGAAAATGGCACGGTTACACTCGGCGATGGGACAGTTACCGCATTACAGGAAGTAGGCAGAGAACGGATTGAAAACGGCGGTTTCAATATTACAGGAGAATCAGAATGAGTCGTTCGCTGAAAAAAGGACCGTTTATTGACCCGAAGCTTTCCAAGAAAGTGGCGGTACTCGCGGCCGAGGATCGCACCATTATTAAGACATGGGCGCGGGCTTCGACCATTGCGCCGGAATTTGTCGGCCACACGTTCGCCGTGCACAATGGCAAAGTCCATGTGCCGGTGTTCGTGACCGAAAACATGGTTGGACACAAGCTCGGCGAGTTTTCGCCGACCCGCAAATTCCGCAGCCACGGCGGCAAACTCGCGAAAGGCAAGAAATAATGGCAGTACAGGCAATCGCTAAGGGAGTTCGCATGAGCCCGCGCAAAGTCGGCGTGGTAGCTTCTCTGGTGCGCGGCCGCAGCGTGGATGACGCACTGGTAATTTTGCAGCACACGCCGCGCCGTTCGGCAACCGCTGTTAAAAAAGCCGTGCAGAGCGCCCGCGCAAATGCCGAGCACAACCACAACTTCAAGCCGGATACCTTGCACATTACCGAAATCAGCGTTACACCTGGCCCGCGCCTGAAGCGTTACAAACCGGCCGCTCACGGCCGCGCCTTGCCGTTCCAGAAGAAAACTTCGCACATCCGCGTAGTTGTCGACGGCGAACAGCGCGTCGCCAAAAAACCGGCTGCTAAAAAATCCGAGGAGTCAAAGTAATGGGTCAGAAAGTTAATCCGATTTCGATGCGGCTGCAAGTCAACAAAGATTGGCGCAGCAAGTGGTTCGTGGACAAGCGCGAATACGCCAAGTATTTGCGCGACGATTTGGCGACGCGAAAATTGATTGCTGACAAGCTTGGCAGCCGTGCGGCTATCAACAAAGTTGACATCGAGCGCTCGCCAAACCTCGTGACCGTAACTATTATGACCGCCAAAGCCGGCGTTGTGATTGGCCGCGGCGGCTCGGGCGCGCAGGAGCTCAAAGTTGCGGTTGAGAAAATTTACGGCGTGCCGGCTCGTATCAATATCGAAGAAGTTAAGAAGCCAGAGCTGTACGCGAAGCTCGTGGCCGAGAACATAGCGCACCAGCTTGAGCGCCGCATGAGTTTCCGCCGCGCGGTCAAATCGTCGGCAGCCGCTACCATGCGTGCCGGTGCCAAAGGTGTTCGTATCGAAGTTGCAGGCCGACTGAACGGCGCCGAAATGTCGCGCCGCGAAAAAGAAGTGCAAGGCAGCGTGCCATTGCACACTCTGCGAGCTGACATTGATTACGCACATGTCGGTGCGCGCTGGCCGGGCGCCGGCATCATCGGTGTGAAAGTTTGGATTTATAAAGGAGAAGTGACATGACACTTCTGGCAATTTTAAGGGAAAAGAGCAGCCGGAGCGACGAATTTACTTCGATGCGCCGCGCGATGAGAAAAACCGTTAGGTTTGTCTCATTTCCGTACATTGGAGAGGTGCAGTAGCATGTTACTCCCGAAGCGGACAAAATTCCGCAAAGTGCGCAAGGGCAAGATCCGCGGCGTAGCCACGAGCGGCAATTACATCGCGTTTGGTGATTTTGCGCTGCAAGCCCAAGGCAATGAGCGCATTACGAGCCGTCAAATCGAGGCCGCCCGCCAGGCTATGACGCGCTACATCAAGCGCGGCGGCAAAATTTGGATCCGCGTTTTCCCGCACACGCCAGTAACGCGCAAACCGCAAGACGTGAAAATGGGCAGCGGCAAGGGCAATCCGGAATTTTTCGTCGCCAAAATCCACACCGGCACCATCCTGTTCGAAATGCGCGGCGTCACTGAAGAAATCGCCCGCGAAGCTATGCGCCTCGCAGCTCACAAATTGCCGGTTAAAACCAAGTTCTTGGTGAGAGAGGAGGCTTGAACATCATGAAAATCGTAGAAATCCGCAAGCTTTCGACCGAAGAACTCACGAGCGAAAGCACCAAATTGCGTGAAGAAATCGCTGAGCTAAAGCGCCGCACTGCCCTGAACGAAGTTCAAAACGTTCGCCAAGTCCGCGGCAAGCGCAAAGATTTAGCTCGCATGCTAACCGTGCTCAGCGAGCAATTAATGAAGGAGACAAACTGATGGCCAAAATGATTACCGGTATCGTGGCCTCGAAAAAAACCGACAAAACCATTGTCGTGGCCGAGCACGTCCGCCTGACGCACCCGTTATACCGCAAGCAATACACCGTGACGAAGCGCTTCATGGCGCACGACGAAAAAAATGAGGCCACCGAAGGTGACAAAGTCGTGATCATCGAAACGCGGCCAATCAGCGCACGTAAGCATTTCAAATTGCAGCAAATCGTACAGAAGGCTGGCGTCAAGCACGTCGAATCCGACAACCCGCTCGCAGAAATTACCGAATCGAAAGAACACACCGCATCTAAGACTGCTGACAAAACGGGTAGGGGAAAAGAGCAGCCGGAGCGGCGAATTTATTCCGACGCCCCGCGCGATGAGAAAAACCGTAGAGTTGTCTCATCTGGCAAAAAGGAGCAAGCGTCATGATCCAGCAGGAATCACGGCTGAATGTTTGTGACAACTCGGGAGCCAAGGAAATTCTGTGCATTCGCGTGCTCGGCGGCACGCGTCGGCGTTATGCCCGCGTCGGCGACACCATCGTCGCAACTGTCAAAGACGCCAGCCCGCAAGGCACTGTCAAAAAGAAAACCGTTGTAAAAGCCGTGGTTGTTCGCACAAAGGATATGATTCGCCGCAAAGACGGCTCGACCATCAAGTTCGATGACAACGCCGCCGTTATCATCGGCGATGACAAGTTGCCACGCGCCACGCGCATTTTCGGGCCAGTGCCGCGTGAACTGCGCGACTGCGGCTACGCCAAAATTATCTCACTCGCGCCGGAGGTTCTGTAATGGAAAAGCAGATTTTCAAGATCAGACTCAAAAAAGGCGACACCGTGGTCGTCCGTGCTGGCAAGTACAAAGGCAAGACCGGCAAAGTTTTGGCGACCCATCCAAGCGAAAATAAAGTGACGGTCGAAGGCGTGAATATCGTCAAAAAGCACGTAAAACCGAATAAGGCCAACCCGCAAGGCGGCATTGTCGAACTCACCAAACCAATTTGGGTCAGCAAAGTCGGCATCATGGATCCGACCACCAAAAAGCCAACCCGCATCGGCTTCAAAGTCGAGACAGACAGCAAGACGCGCGTGTATAAAAGCACCGGCAAGGAGATTAAGTGATGGCTACTGCAACCCAACCCAAAACTGCTACTAAAGCACCGGCCGTGACCGCACGTCTCCGCGAACGTTACAACGGGGAAATTACCAAAGAACTGCAAAAAGAGCTTGGTCTAAAAAATGTGCACCAAGTGCCGAGGCTTGAAAAAATTGTTGTGAATGTCGGACTTGGCCGAGCCAAAGACGACAAGAAAATCATGGAAGTCGCCACCAACACCCTGCGCAAGATTACTGGCCAGCAGCCGATCCAAACGACAGCTAAGAAATCCATCGCCGGCTTCAAACTGCGCGAAGGCAACAAAATTGGTCTGAAAGTCACCCTTCGCGGAGCCAAAATGTACGAGTTCACGGACCGCGTCATTACCGTCGTGCTGCCACGTTTACGCGACTTCCACGGCGTCAGCGCCAAGGCTTTTGACAAATCCGGTAACTTCAGCCTCGGCTTCATCGATCAGTCGGTTTTCCCTGAACTCACGTTTGAAGAAACCACGACCGTCCACGGACTGCAAATCAATTTCGTAATTAATGCCGAAAATCCGGCACAGAGCAGGGCATTGCTCGAAAAATTCGGCATGCCGTTTGAGAAGGAGAATAAGTAATGGCTAGAAAATCAAATATCGCGCGCGATTTGAAGCGGCAGAAGATGATCCAGAAATACGCGGCCAAGCGCGCAGAGTTGAAAAGCATGGGCGACCAAGAAGGTTTGGCCAAGTTGCCGCGCAATTCCAGCCCGACGCGCTGGACGAATCGCTGCGTCGAAACCGGCCGGCCGCGCGCTTATATGCGCACGTTTGGCCTGAGCCGTATTTCATTCCGCGAACACGCGTCCAAAGGTGAAATCCCGGGTATAACGAAATCGAGCTGGTAGAAAGGAGCATGACATGATAACCACAACCGACCCCATCGCCGACATGCTGTCCCGCATCCGCAACGCTGTTTTGGTGCGCAAAAACGAGGTGAGCATGCCGCATTCAAACGCGAAAGAAGCCGTGGCAAAATTGCTTAAAGCAAATAAGTTCGTGTCTGATGTAAAGACCGAAAAAGCGCCAGTCGGCAAAACCTTGATCGTGACTATCAACAGCGCGCAAGAAAATGCCCGCATCACCGAAATTTCCCGATTGAGCAAACCGGGCCGCCGCTATTACGCGGGCGCCAAGGAAATCCCGGCCGTCAAGCATGGCCGCGGCATCGTCATCGTCTCGACATCCAAAGGCATGATGACCGGCGACCAAGCCAAAAAGCAAGGCATTGGCGGCGAATTAATTTGTAAGGTTTATTAAGGAATAATATGAGTCGAATAGGAAAACTGCCGATTTTGATCCCCAGCGGCGTGACAATCACTGTCGACGGCAACGAGATTACCGTTGCTGGCGCGAAAGGCACGCTAAAACAGTTCACTATGCCGGGCATAACCGTCAAACAAGAAGACAACCAATTGGTTGTTACCAGAATAAATGACGAGCCGAAAAACCGGGCCAAGCATGGGCTGATGCGCTCGCTGCTGAACAACATGGTTGTCGGCGTCGGTCAGGGTTTTAGCAAAAAACTGGAAATCAATGGTGTCGGCTACCGCGTCAATTTGCAGGGTGCCGACCTGAAATTCAACCTTGGCTTTTCGCACGATGTGCTGTATCATCTGCCGCAAGGCATCACCGCAGTCGTGGAGCAAAATACGATTACCGTTAGCGGCATCGGCAAGCAGCAAGTCGGACAGGTCGCGGCTGAAATCCGCGCGCTCAAAAAACCGGAGCCGTATAAAGGCAAGGGTATTAAATACGCCGGCGAACGCATCATCCGCAAATCCGGCAAGTCAGGCAAGGAAAAATAGTATGAATAATTTATTGCACAAATTGCACAATCGTGCGCAGCGCAAAGGCCGCATCCGCGCCACCGTGTCCGGCACAAGTGAGCGACCGCGTTTGAGTGTTTTTGTCAGCAGCCAGCACGTTAGCGCGCAAATTATTGACGACACCAAACAGTGCACGCTCGCGTACGCCACGACCGTCGGCCAGAAAATTTCCGGTACGATGAGCGAGAAAGCCGCATTGGTCGGAGCCGAGATTGCCAAGAAAGCCAAAGCCGCAAAAGTCAGCCGAGTCGTGTTCGACCGCGGCGGCAAATTGTATCACGGCCGCGTGGCCGCGCTCGCCGAAGCCGCCCGTAAAGCAGGATTGGAGTTCTAAATGCCCGGACCACAAACACAAGACCGAAGAAGCCGCCGCCCGTCAGACATGGCGCCGGAAGAAAAACAGTTCGACGAACGCACGCTGCACATCGACCGCGTTGCGCGCGTGGTTAAAGGCGGCCGCCGCTTCCGCTTCCGCGCACTCGTGGTCGTCGGTGACCGCAAAAATCGCGTCGGCATCGGCAGCGCCAAAGGCGCGGACGTAACCGCCGCTGTCACCAAAGCCACCGAAGCCGCCAAAAAACACATGATCAGCGTCTCATTATATAAAGGCACGCTGCCGCACGAAGCCGAAGCCAAAGTCAGCGGCGCACACATTTTGGTCAAACCCGCCAGCGCCGGAACCGGCCTGATTGCCGGCGGCGTTGTCCGCACCGTTTTGGAAGTCGCCGGCGTGCACAACGCGCTCAGCAAATCACTCGGCTCGTCCAACAAGACCAACACGGCGTACGCGACCATTGCCGCGTTGCAAAGTATCGTGCCTGCCAAAAATTGGGTTACTGCAAAGCAGAGCAAAGAATCAAGCACCAAGAGTCAAGTTGAAAAGGCTCCGAAGCCTGCGGCCAAAAAAGCTCCTGCGAAAACTAAAGCCGAAGCCAAGGAAAAATAATAATGAAATACCACGAACTCACCATTTCAAAACACAAGAGTCCAAAGCGCGTCGGCCGTGGCATTGCCGCCGGCCAAGGCAAAACTGCCGGGCGCGGCACCAAAGGCCAGCACGCCCGAACCGGTTCGAGCCGCAAGCCCGGATTTGAAGGCGGCCAAAACCCACTGGTGCAGAGCATGCCGAAACTCCGCGGCTTCACCTCGCACAAACCGAAAACCGAAAACGTCTACACCGGCCAGCTGAACGAACTCAAAGCCAAAACCGTCGACAACTTTACACTTACCGAAGCCGGACTAATTAGCAGTCCGCACGTGACCGTCAAACTCATTGTCAAAGGCGAGCTCAAAAAAGCTATGACCGTCAAACTCCAAGCCGCCAGCGAATCCGCTATCGCCGCCACCCAAAAAGCCGGCGGCACGTTCACCCAAACCCCTCGCGTCACCCGCCCCGCCTCTGAGAAAAAGCAGGAAAAGCGCAGCAAATAAAACCTGTGTGGGTAGAAAGAGCCGAGCAACTTACAGGTTGCTGTATACTGTTTCTAAATGTCAAAAACCAATCCGGTCATCGGCTACTATCACTCGTGGGAGAGTATTATCGGCTATAGAAAGCTGCACGGTGTCAAACATTTCGGCTACTACCCGAAAGGCAAGGAGCATATTTCAAAAGCCGAAGCCCAACTGCTTATGAGTGAGCGACTTGCCAAAGCTTTGGCGCTGCCGACAGGCAGACTGGTACTTGATGCTGGCTGTGGTGAAGGCGGCGTTGCGCTTTACCTAGCATAGGAATCAGCCTTACGGGTCAACGGCATTGATTTGCTTGACTTTAATATTGCACGAGCCGTACGCGCCGCAAACCGGCAGCGGCTTGCAGACAGGGTCGATTTCAAGCTCGGCTCCTACCAAAAGCTTCCGTTCAAGGCCAACAGCTTCGACGGCGTATATACTATGGAAACGCTGGTGCATTCGCCCGCTTACCACGAAGCCTTGAAAGAATTTCAGCGAGTCCTGAAACCGGGCGGCAAGCTAGTACTTTTCGAGTATAGCCTCAAGCCCGCTAACAAGCTCTCTGCGGACGAGTGACGCGGCGCGCAACGCATAAAATATGTGAACGAGTTCGCAGCCATGCCGGCTTTCAACGAATTTACTTGGGGCAGCATGCCGGAAAAGCTCGTGACAGCCGGTTTCTACGGTGTTTTCGTCAAAGATATCACTCCACATATACTGCCCATGCTGAAGCAATTTGCAACCGTTGCCCGGTTGCCATACAGAATCGCAAGGCTTTTGCGCCTACAGAAGCATGTCATCAACGCCATGTCGGCCGTAGAACTCTGGGATAATCGGGAGTTGATTCGCTACAATATTATTACCGCACACAAGTGAAAATACGTAGGCATACGATGTACAGACTGCTATACTAGAACTGACTGCAAAAATGTGAGAGACTAATCATTATATGAACTGGAAACTTATTGCGAGGTCGCTCGGGCACAAAGATATGCGGAAGCGCATTTTTGCGGTACTGGGAATTTTGTTGGTGTTTCGGATTTTGGCGCACATTCCGATTCCTTTAAGCGACCCGCAGACACTTCGGCAAGTGCTCGACAACTTGTTCAGCTCCAGCAACACACCGCAGTTCTTGAACTTTATTAACGTGTTGTCCGGCGGCGCGCTGGCGAACTTCTCGATAATGATCGCGGGCATGGGCCCGTACATTAACGCGTCGATTATTATGCAGCTGCTCACCAAGGCAATCCCGAAGCTCGAGGCGATGCACAAAGAAGGCGAGTACGGCCAGAAAAAAATCAACCAATATACCCGCATGCTGACGTTTCCGTTGGCGATTATTCAGTCGATCGGCGCGATTTATCTAGTCAAGCAAACCGCGCAGAGTATCGGCGGCGTTGGCGACATTACCGCGGGCGCGTCATTCATGCAATGGGTGTTGATGGTGGCGTCGTTAACCGGCGGTTCGATGATCCTGATGTGGCTGGGCGAACTCGTGACCGAGCAAAGCGTCGGCAACGGCATCTCACTAATTATTACCGTGAGCATTGTCAGTCGTTTGCCGCAGACGTTCACTTCGATTGGCAGTACGATTTTTGGCAAGTCAAACCACTGGCATCTTTTTGGTAAAAATTTACCGATTGACGAGCACAACTTTTTTGTCGGCGTCATTCTGTTGCTATCGGCAGTTATCGTGACGTGGTTGGTCGTCAAGCTCAACGAAGCTTCGCGAAACATCACGGTTAATTACGCCAAGCGCGTGCAGGGCAATCGAACATATGGCGGCGTGACGACCATTTTGCCGGTCAAGCTGATAACGGCTGGCGTGGTGCCGATAATTTTCGCCGTCGCATTCTTGAGTGTGCCGAGCTTTGCCGGCCAGCTGATGACCGGCATGCAAAGCGTGCGGCTGCAACATCTTGGAACGAACTTGACGACTTGGTTCCAGGCGCCGTCGTCGCAAACCTTCGCGGCCGGCGGCTTCACGCCGTGGATTTACCCGATTACGTATTTCTTGCTGGTGTTTATTTTCACCTTTTTCTACACGAGCATTACGTTCAACTCCAAAGAAATCGCCGAGAATTTGCACAAGCAAGGTGGATTTATCGAGGGCGTGCGCTCGGGCCTGCAAACCGAAAAGTATTTGGGCAAGGTAGTGGGCCGGTTGACGCTTTTCGGCGCGCTCAGCCTCGGCGTTCTGGCGCTGCTGCCGATTATTGCTCAGGTGTACGTCAATCAAAACATTGCGATCGGCGGCACGAGCATCCTAATTTTGGTATCGGTATCGTTGCAAACTTTGCGCGCCGTCGAATCGCGCGCGCTGATGGTCACCTACGACCAATACAGCCAGCCGGACTTTTTCAGTGATACCAGCGCCCTTGCGCCTGGTGCGGCAGAGGCTTTAGCAGTCAAACGCCCCGGACTGCTGCGTTTTATCCCGCGCCACAAACAGCAATAATTTCTTGCGAAAAAAGTTGTTGTAATTGGCGCACTCCTCTGATATAATTTTCTCTAAGTTATATTTATGGCATCCAACAAGGAAGTAATCGAGTTAACGGGAACGATTATCGAGACCCTTCCGGGTACTCAATTTCGTGTCGAACTTGAGAACGGCCATCAAATCATAGCTCACGTTGCCGGCAAAATGCGTAAGCATTTTATTCGCATCGTACCCGGCGACAGCGTTACGGTCGAGTTGACGCCTTACGATCTCAGTAAGGGCAGAATCACCTATCGCAAATCATAAATAAACTAAGCAGTGTGTCGTGCACACCTGGAAGGAGTACGATCCGCATGAAAGTGCGTGCAAGTGTCAAGAAAATCAGCCCCGATGATAAAATCGTCCGCCGCAAGGGCCGAGTTTATGTTATCAACAAATTTAAGCCGAAGCACAAGCAACGGCAAGGTTAATTTATGGCAGCAAGAATTTCCGGAGTAACGATTCCGAGCGACAAGCAAGTACAAATTGCCTTGACGTATGTATACGGTCTCGGCCGAAAGACGGCGGTTAATATTTTGAAGACGGCCAAGGTTGAGCCGACCATGCGGGTCAAAGATTTGAATGACGCCGAAATCGCGCGCATTCAAGACATAATCAACGCCAATCACACGGTTGAGGGCGAGCTGCAACGTATCGTCAGCGGCAACATCAAGCGCCTGAAAGATATCAACGCATATCGCGGTTTGCGGCACAAAGCCAGCCTACCATCACGCGGGCAACGCACTAAAACTAACGCCCGCACGCGTCGCGGCAAGAAAGTAACGGTCGGCGGCACGGCTAAGAAAGTAGCGTCGAAGACGTAGGTTTAAAATTATGGCAGAAGCAACTACAACCAAGAAGAAAAAAGCTAAGCGCAGCGTGCCATCAGGGCAAATGCACATTTTGGCGACGTTCAACAACACCATTGTGACCTTCACCGACCAGAAGGGTGGCGCGCTCACATCGTCCAGCGCCGGCGCGTGCGGCTTCCGCGGCTCAAAAAAGGGCACCGCCTACGCCGCACAAGTCGCATCCGAAAAAGCCGCACAGGCTGCCAAGCAAACATACTCCTTAAGCAAAGTTGACGTGTTCGTAAAAGGCGTTGGCCTCGGCCGCGATGCCGCGGTGCGCGCCTTGCACAATGTCGATATTCATGCAGAAGCTATTAAAGATGTGACCGGCATGCCGCACGGTGGCGTCCGTCCCAAGAAAGCACGGCGCATGTAGGATACTATTATGGCAAGAGACACTCACTCAATCGTAAAAATGTCCCGCCGCGAAGGCTACGCCTTGCACCCCAAAGCCCATAAAGCTTTGGTCAAGCGCACCACGCCGCCCGGGCAACAAGCCGGCGGCCGGCGCCGACCAGCCAAAGCCAGCCAGTACAGCCTGCAGCTGCGCGAAAAACAGAAGGTCAAGCGTTTGTACGGTTTGCTGGAGCGGCAGTTCAGCAACCTTATGAAAGAAGCCTCACGCGTACCCGGCCAGTCCGGCCAAGTGCTGTTGCAATTTTTGGAACAACGCTTGGATAACGTTTTGTACCGCGCAGGATTTGCGCCGTCGCGTCGAGCTGCACGCCAGCTGGCAACGCATGGACATTTTACGCTCAACGGCATCCGTGTGGATGTTCCGTCGATCCGAATCAAAGTAGGCGACCAAATCGTCTTGCGCGACCGCAGCAAACAGAACGAATACTTCAAAGGTATCGACGATGTCAGCCCGGCACCAAGTGCCATACCGGCGTGGCTCAAAGTTGACCGCAAAAAGTTTGCCGTAACCGTCGTTGGCCTGCCGCTGCGCGACGACGCTGAACCTGATATCAACGAACAATTAATTGTAGAATATTACTCGCGATAAGGGAGGAACCATAAAAATGTCAAACATGATTTACACACCAGGGCTCGTTAGCGTCGATGACCACAGCGCCACCAGCGCGACGTTCGGGGTTGAGCCGCTGCACAGCGGGTATGGCATGACGCTTGGCAACTCTCTGCGGCGGGTGTTGCTCTCGAGCATCGCGGGCGCGGCCGTGACCGGTTTCAAGATCGAAGGCGTGACTCATGAGTTCACGACCGTCAAAGGCGTGAAGGAAGATGTCGTCGACATTATGATCAACTTGAAGGGCGTGCGCTTCCGTGTTTTTTCCGAGGAACCACAGACCTTGCGCATCGTCAATCAAGGCAAAGGCGTTGTCACCGCCAAAGATATCCAGGTGAATGCTGACGTTGAAGTCGTGAACCCGAGCCACGTTATCGCCACGATTGATGGCGACAAAGCGAGACTTACCATGGATCTCGTCGTGGAAGTCGGCCGCGGCTACCGCACTATCGAAGAAACCACAGCCAAGAAAGCCAGCGACCACGTGGCGCTCGATGCCATCTTCAGCCCCGTCCAGCGCGTCCGCTACAAAGTCGAGAACACTCGCGTCGGCCAAATGACCAACCTCGACAAATTGCTCTTGACCATCGACACCGACGGTTCCATAACGCCACGCGACGCCTTCGAGGAAGCCGCAGCGATTTTGGTCAACCAATACACCGCGCTCGCGGGCAAAACTCGCGTAGCCGTACCGGAACCGATGGTGCCAACTTCGGCACAAGGTGCAGTACTTGATAATGAGTCTGGCGACGAGCCGACCGCACTCAACACCTCTATCGAAGACCTGAACCTGAGCGCCCGCACGACGAACGCGCTCGTCAACAATGACATCCACACCATCAAGGATTTGTTTTCCTTGAGCGATGCCGAGCTGCGCGACCTCAAGGGTTTTGGCAGCAAAGCCCTGGACGAAGTTAAAGAAAAAATGGCGGAACTGGAGCTCTAAAACATGCACCGTCACGGATATCAAGGCAGAAAACTGCACCGCGAACGCGACCAACGCCGGGCGCTCGTGAAGGGCTTGGCCGATTCACTCGTCAAGTACGAGTCGATCGAGACAACCTTGCCAAAGGCCAAGGAAGTCGTGCCGTACGTCGAAAAGCTCATTACCAAAGCGAAGAAAGGCGATTTGCACAACCGTCGCCAGATTATCAGCAAGCTACAGACCATCGCCAGTGCGCACAAACTGGTTGATGAAATCGCACCGAAGCTCAAAAGCCGCACGAGCGGTCACGTGCGCATCGAAAAAACGCGCCTGCGCCGCGGCGACAACGCCCAGCTGGCGCGCATCAGTTTCGTCGACGACCTTGCGGAAGCCCCGGTTGCAAAACCGGCCGAAGCTAAAGTCGAAACCAAGAAGCCGGTTGCCAAAACACCAGCCAAAAAAGCTCCCGCCAAGAAGGAGGCAAAATGATGGCACAGAAAACGTATAGCGCCAAGCCAACCGACGTCACGCGCAAGTGGTACGTGGTTGACGCCAGCGAAGCTCCGCTCGGCCGCGTTGCCACGCAAATCGCAACCCTGCTCACCGGCAAAGGCAAACCGATATTCACACACCACATCGACTGCGGCGATTACGTCGTCGTTATCAACGCGGAAAACACCAAAGTCACCGGCAAAAAGCTTGACCAAAAAATGTATTACCACCACAGTCATTTCCCGGGCGGCCTGAAAGAAGCGACCTTGAAAGAAAAAATGGAAAAAGATCCAACCCATGCGCTCTTCCACGCCGTCCGCGGCATGCTGCCCATCAACAAACTTCGCGACGCCCGTTTGCTGCGCCTGAAAATCTACGCCGGTGCCGAGCATCAGCACGAAGCCCAAAAGCCCGAGAAAATCTCAGTGAAAGAAGGTAAATAATTATGGCGACTACTCAATCGCAGAAATATTTCTACGCGCTCGGGCGGCGCAAAAGCGCCACGGCTCGCGTGCGCATGTTTGGCGGCAAAGGACAGATTGTCGTGAACGGCAAGCCAGCCGAAGATTATTTCGCTGGCAGCAAACTGCTGCTTGGCAAATTGCAGCAGCCGTTCAGCGTGCTCGAACAGGAAAAGAAGTTCGACGTTTCGGTGAAGGTTTCCGGCGGCGGCCATGACGGACAGGTCGAAGCCATCCGTCTCGGCATCGCCAAAGCTTTAGTGGCCGTAAACGAAGACCTAAAAAGCACGCTCAAGCGCGCCGATTTGCTCAGCCGCGACCCGCGCGAAAAAGAACGCCAAAAACCCGGCCTCCGCGGCGCCCGCAAACAGCGACAGTTCACCAAGCGCTAGCAACTTACAGTTATTTGTGGCATCATTGGGCTTATGCTAGACGCAATCTACGCGGCTGTGGGTCAGTTGCACAAGCCTGTTTTCGACACCAAATATTCGGGCGACCAGGCAATAACGAGAGCAACGTTTGCCGAAGCGAAAAACTCTTCAAAACTCACCGTAATTTTCCCGCCTTGGCATGTGCCCAGCCGGTTTACTACGCAACTGGAACGGCGCCTGGTACGCCAAGGCTCAAACGTCCTCGTTTACAATTTCAATCCGCTTATTCTTGAGCGAGATATTATCAAAGTCAAAAATTCCTTCGAATATATTGCGCTGGCGGTTTCCGAGGACATAGCCACGCTCGTCGCGCGGAAACATATACAAACTATCGACTTGCTCAGTCTTAGCTTGGGTGGCATCGCGCTGTGCGTTGCGGCTGAGAAACTGCCACATTTTGATAGCGTCACGATGGTTTGCACTGGCAACGACTTGGCTGCCGCTTTTTGGGCCGGCTGGCGCACCAGGCGCTTACGCAACATCATCAAAAACGAAGGCTACAAATTAACCGACCTGCAAAAAGAATGGGCGGACCTTGCCCCGAAAGCCACCTCGAAATCCTGAAAACTCATCCGGTGCATATCGTCCTCGCCAAAAAAGATCATTTTATCCCTTACACTTTTGGCAAGAAACTTTATCACGCATTACGCCGAGTTAACCCAAAGGCAGTTTGTACCACTAGCAAGTTTGGACACGTCGCAACTATCGTGCGTTACGCCCACGACGCCGCCTGATGCGTGACGCCAGCGCTCGGATAAGGTATACTATCAGCAATGAGCAAACAAGTAATTTTGACCGGCCTGCGGGCCAATAATGATTTGCATATTGGCAATTATTTTGTGGCGCTGCTGCCGATGGTCGATATGGCCAACAAGCACGCCGGCGAATACCAAATAAATTTGTTCGTGCCGGATTTGCACAGCTTCACGACGCCGATTGACCACCGAAGTTTGTACGCACAAACCATGCATAATTTGAAAATTTTCGCAGCCGCCGGTTTGGACTTGCAAAACCCGGACTTATTTTTGTACCGCCAAAGCTACGTACCGGCGCATTCCGAATTGACGTGGATTCTAGATTGCTTCACTGATTTTGGTGAAATGGACAGAATGACACAATACAAAGATAAGTCAGGAAAAAAAAGTGCGAGGGCAATTGCAGGTGAAGCAATTTACCAGCTTAGAGATGAACTAGGAAGTCAATACTGGGATGATGAAGAGATAGAGACAAAAATTAATCAAAGAATCGACATATTAAATGAGCAAAACAAAACATCTAGCTCTATGGGCTTGTTAAACTATCCAGTCCTAATGGCCGCCGATATTTTGCTATATGGAGCGAGATATGTGCCGGTGGGCGATGACCAATCGCAGCATTTGGAGTTTACACGGGATATTGCGGAGCGGATGAACCGGCAGTTTGCAGATGCGTTTCCGGACGGATTGTTTACACTGCCGTTGCCGGTGGCGAAGCAGCATGAGTTTTTTGGCAAGGATCAAGGCTTGAGAATTCGCGACTTGCAAAATCCGGGCAAGAAAATGAGCAAGAGCGACGAATCCGGGAAAGGAGTTATTTTCCTTGGTGACGATCCGGAAGCGGCAGCCAAGAAAATCATGAGCGCCGAAACTGATTCGCTCGCCAAAATTCCAAACGCACTTGATTACGAAAAACAGCCGGGCATTAGTAACCTGCTGCAGGTTCTCAGCCTGCTCAACCAAAAACCGCTTGACGAAACTATAGGTGAATGGGTCGGCAAAACCAGCTACGGTGAGCTAAAATCCACTGTTGCCGAAAAGGTCAAAACGTTTCTGGCAGACTTCCAGGCGCGGTTGGCCCAAGTCGACGAACAAGCTTTGCAGACCAAGCTCGAAACGTCCGAAGCCGCTATGAATCAAGTCGCCAACACCACACTTAATAAAGTCCAGCGTGCTGTCGGCTTGCGGCAACAAGGCCGACCAAAGCAGAACAAGCATGCGGTGAGCGCATCCAAACCATCAGTTATTTCATTCGATGATTTTGCCAAGCTTGACGTAAGGGTCGGAATCGTGACAGCAGCGACAGCTATCGAAGGTAGCGATAAACTTATCGAGCTTACACTCGACCTCGGCACAGAAACGCGCACTGTCGTAACCGGGATGCGCGAATTTTATGCGCCGGAAACATTTGTGGGTAAGCAGCTGCCGATCGTTGCCAACCTCCAGGCGCAAACCTTCAGCGGCACTACTAGCCATGGCATGCTTATGGCCGCCGAAGGAAGCAGTGGCCCAGTCTTACTTTTACCCGAGAACAGCGTTCCAAACGGTAGCATAGTTAGATGAGTGGCCCAGAAACCAGCCGCACGCTACGGTTGGACCAGAAAGTTGTCGAACTTATACCGCAACTCAGCCGAGCGTTTGCGGCGAAGTTGATCGAGCAGGGCAAAGTGTCTGTCAACGGCCAACTAGTCACGAAATCAGGTCACAAATTAAACGCAAACGATCAAGTAAAAGTAGATTACGACGTTGCGGAAGCTGCGCAAGTTCCTGATATCGATCTGCCAATATTGTATGAAGATGACGATTGCGTGGTGATTAACAAACCGGTTGGTGTGCTGTCGCACAGCAAGGGCGCGTTTAATCCGGAGGCGACGGTGGCTACTTGGCTTGGCTCACGCGCTAAAAATATGGATAGCGAGCGGGCTGGCATCGTGCATCGGCTGGATCGGGCGACGAGCGGCGTGATGATTTGTGCCAAAACTCCAGAGGCTTTGAGTTGGCTGCAAAAGCAATTTTCGCAGCGGAAGGTCAAGAAAACGTACGTGGCGATCGTGGCGGGCAAGTTGAAGGAAACACACGCCGTCATCGACATGCCGATTGAGCGCAACCCGAAAGCGCCGGCGACCTTTCGAGTCGGCGCAAATGGCAAGTCCGCGGTAACTGAATACGAAGTCACGCAGGTGAATGAACACTACACCATGCTCAATCTCGAGCCGCAAACCGGCAGAACGCATCAGCTGCGTGTACATTTGAAGCAACTTGGTCATCCGATTGTCGGCGACACATTATACGGTGACGAACCAGGCGAGCGAATGTTCTTGCATGCGCTGAGCCTGGAAATTACGTTACCAAACCGCGAGCGCAAAACATTCACCGCGCCATTGCCGAAAAGTTTTGAACAGAAAATGGAGCATAAGCAATGAACGGGCTTGTACTTCAGGCGGCTACAGAGGCACAGCTCGAGAGTTTCATTGCTCGCCCCGCCCACGCGCTGCTAATTGTCGGGCCGGAAGGCGTCGGCAAGTCGGCACTTGCACAAGCACTTTGCCTGCAATTACTCAAGTTGGCGGGCAAAAATGCGCTCGTAAAATATCCGTATGTACGATTCGTCGCGCCGGAAAACGGCTCAATTTCTATCGACATGGTTCGTGCTCTGCAGCAGTTCACCAAGCTCAAAATTGCCGACCAGCCCGCAGAAAAGCCACGAAGAATTATTATTTTGGAGCAAGCACACACCATGACGCTCGAGGCGCAAAACGCCGTGCTGAAGCTGCTCGAGGAGCCGCCAAGCGATACGCTATTCGGGCTGACGGCTACGAACGACCGGGAACTTTTGCCGACCATTCGCTCACGCGCGCAGACGATTAGTGTAAAACGGCCGACAGAAAAATCGCTGACCGCGCATCTTGTCGCACAGAATTTCGACCGGACTAAAATTCGGCAAGCATATCTTATGAGCGGCGGCTTGCCGGGGTTGATGCACGCGCTGCTAACCAATGCCGACCATCCGCTTGCGCAAGCTGCAACGCAAGCGCGGCAATTGCTGCAAGTCTCGCCGTTTGAGCGTCTGGCTACCGTCGATACGCTTGCCAAACAAAAAGCTGACTGCCAGCGCGTACTCACCGTTATGCAACAAATGGCGCAAATTGCGCTTGAGCAGGCCGCCAGCAAAGACGGAACGAATCGCCCGCTGGCGCGCTGGCAACGCATCCTGGCCGCCAGCTACGAGGCCGAAGCTGCGCTTCTCGCGAACGCCCAAGCAAAACTCGTGCTCACTAACTTCATGCTTGCGCTTTGAAGCCTTAAGTCTGCTATAATTAATAAACATGTTTGAGCTGTTGATTGTCGCCGCATTTGCGGTAGCCGCCTACTTTAGCGTGAATATCCACGACGACGAATTCGCCGGCATGTCGCGAAAGGTCGGCGACCGTTTGGGTAAATTGTGGGATATCGCGCACCAAGGCATGCGCGAAAACCGTTTTTTGCGGGCCGAAAAAGCTTTGCTGACTATTCTCAAAATTGATGAGAAAAATGCGGCCGCGTATAACCGGCTCGGCATTTTGTACGCCAAGCAAAAGGAGTACCGCGACGCCATCGATTGTTTTGAAATCGCCAGCAGTATCGAATCCACGCCCTCAAGTTTGCACAACTTGGGGCTTATTTATTATGAAACGGAAAATTACGAAAAAGCGGCAGTCGCGTTCGAGCAGTCACTCAAGCTGGAAGACAATTTGGCCGCGCGCCACGTCGCGTACGCCAAGGTTCAGGAGAAACTCGGCAACACCAAGCTGATGATTCAGGAACTAGAGATCGCCGCCGAACTGGAGCAAAACAAAGAGGCACTCACGCTGCTGCACAAAGCTTATCTGCATGCGGGCATGGAAAAAGAGGCTGACATGGTCGATCAACGGCTCAAAAAGCTCATCGTCCCAGCCGGCCGCCCCAAACGCATCATCCGCCCCCGCCGGGTTGCGATTTAAGCCAATCTACTCATCAGCAACTAGGTGCAATAGGAATTCTTTATTATGTTACTACTCAGCCCCAAACAACTGAACCGTCTCCCCACATACTAATTGCTGTATAGTCTCCAATACATCGAGCCCCTGCTTCTTGGCTGTCTCAATTACTGACAGCAGGGCTGCTTGCCGCTCTGCTCCCCGGT
>DASXEX010000038.1:0-15131 GCA_036489905.1 Saccharimonadales bacterium (SeqCode) | reverse complement strand
AATACGGGCAGACAAATCCGTCAGGCCATTTCACAAGCTTCAAGTATTCATAACACGCTTCGTCTGTTGGGAACATATCTTGAAAGTCGATCACGTTTACAGGATACAACTTCATCGCCCCTCAAGGATACATCAATTATTGGTGGTGTTAAGTGCATAGCCAAGTTCCCAAATATTGTCGTGTGAACCAGCCAGTGAGATGAAACTAAACGGTTGCTTTGCCATATACTCATCGAGCAGGGGTGCCTTCAGCCACGGATCGTGCCGGTTGGCGATGAGCACGACGTGTGTTTTTTCAGCGTTCGGTATGGAGAGAGTCGTTCGGCCAACCATACGCGCTGCCCGATAATTCCGGCGCGGCTGCCGTAAGCCGTAGTACAGGCTATATGTCCAAATTCGCATGAATCGTCCAATATGGCGGTTCTCTGCGAACGCGCGGATATTTTCGCGGTGCGCCCGTAAAAACGTGGTGATAGTTTTTTGCTGCTGCAACGGCAAGCCGACCAACATAATCAATCGAGCCGAAGTGGCCTCCGGAATCATAAAACAGCCAGCCGAATGTGCCACGATAATGTCTGCCAGCTCGGCGCTCCCCGCCGGCTGTAAGCCGCGCGCCGCAAGCAATTTGCGAAACTTTCGACTGTGCGTCTTGCCACCCACAAATCCATACAGAATAAAGTAGCGCAAAGGCTGGCTTGTATGGGTGAATGACTGCGTTGGCATGCGTTTTGGCTTTTCTGTTGTCTACCGATTATGCCGTAAGCGTTCCGTCGCCGACTTCCAGGAATGTTTCTCGAATCGTGTATTCGTCGGGCGTCATACTTGCTCCTTCAAGCTTTTTACTTCCTTGATATCATGCTGCCTCACCTGATCTTTTTCGACCGTGACCGCGCCTTTGAACGGTTTGCCGGCAAGTAGCAGCGGCATCCAGATGGAATCGCCCGGCCACATTTGGTCGTAGGGAATTTTATTTTCGGCGAACCATTGCGGGCGCATTTCTTCGGTTTCCCGGAGCTCGCCTTGCCATGCGGTTGCAGTATAGACGTAGCAATAATGCTCGACGTCGGGCAGGTCGAAAAGGAGTTCTCCGACGAGTTTTTGGCTGATAGGCGTGACGCCGATTTCTTCTTGGCATTCGCGAATGGCGGCCTGCAAAACGGTTTCGTTCGGTTCGAGTTTGCCCCCTGCGCCGTTCCATTTGTCCACGCCAAAGCCGCGCTTTTTCATTGCCAGCAAAATTTGTTTATCACGGCGCAAAAACAGTAACGTGGTGCGTTTCATCGCTTCATTGTAGCGCGAAAGTAACGGATTGACTAAGAAGTTTTATGCGGGTTTTGCCTCGAGTTTGGTGATGCGCACTTCGTGATTATCAAGCCGTTTTTCGGTTTCTTCGTTGGAATTGTCGATGGCTTCGGCCACCGAGCTTGAAAGGTCGTCGATTTTCCCGTCAAGCCGTTTAACATCCGTGCGCAACCCATCAACATCCGTGCGTAAATCGTCAATGTCATCACGCAAGTCGCTCGTCTGCTGCGAAAGCAACGTCGCGATAAACTGCTTCAAATCGTCAATGGTATCTTTGTCCATAACAATCATTGTACCACGCTACAAATCCAGCGTAATACTCACTGGGCAGTGATCGGAGCCCATGATTTTCGGGTGGATTTCGGCGGTCTTCACTTTACTTTGTAAAGTATGCGATACGAGCACGTAGTCGATGCGCCAGCCGACATTGCGGGCGCGGGAATTTGCGAAATGCGACCACCAGGTGTAATAGCCGTTGCCTTGTTTGAACATTCGGAGTGTGTCGACGAAGCCTGCATCGATGAAATTTTGGAAACCTTCGCGTTCTTCGTCGGTGAAGCCTTTTTTGCCGCGGTTCGGCTTCGGATTTGCCAGGTCGAGTTCGGTGTGCGCGACGTTCAGGTCGCCGCAAAAAGCGACGGGCTTGGATTTTTCCAGCTGTTTGCAATATGCCAAAAACGCCGGATCCCAATGTTTGTGCCGGAGCGGGATGCGACTCAAGTCATCTTTCGCATTTGGCGTGTAGACGGTCACGAGCCAGAATTTTTCGTACTCAGCCGCGATGATTCTGCCTTCCAAATTCGGGTCGCCGTACACGTCGCCGCTGACTTTGAACTTGTCGATAATGTCGCGCGGCAAACTGTTAATGACTTGTATCGGTTTGACTTTGCTAAAAATCGCGGTGCCGGAATAGCCGGGCTTTTCGGACGAGTACCAAAATTGCTCATAATTCGGCAAATCGATTTCCGCCTGCTCCTGCTTGGCCTTCATCTCCTGCAAGCACAAAATATCCGGCCGCTCTCTTTCGATAAGCGGCGTCAACGCGTTTTTCTTGAGCACCGCTCGAATCCCATTCACGTTCCAGGAGTAAATCTTCATGACGTTCTTAAGTGTCGTGTGTCGCTTAAGCTGCTTGCTCGGGCTTTGTTAGTCGGACTTCGTGGCCATGGACTTGGGCAGAAATATCGTCTAGCTTTTCGGTGCGGATTTTGATCAACCTTAGGTCGTGCGGGTTGTTCATGGTCGTCAATTTGATAGATGTAATATCGTGTTCGACTTTTTCAAGGCGCTCGCCCATCGCGGGAATTTTACTCGTGGACATATCGACGGCTTCGAGTACTATAGCGAACTGGTCGTCCATGTGCTCTATAAGCACACCGAGTTCGCGGTCAATTATCTCTTCGATACTTTCGTCTTTTTGCACCATAGTGTCTAGTATATTCCTGCCGAAATGAAATTGATATGGTAAACTTCGCATCGTTGCGACGAGCTGTTACAATGGGGCGCAATGTATGCGTGCTCTTGGACTCAAGCATGAATAGTCTTCTTGGCGTTTACGTGGACGGCGAAACCAAGACCGGCAAAGGCGCTGCCGGCAAAGCGATGGTCGACGCGCTTGATGCCGCCGGGATCAAAGTTTATTACGATGTGGCCGGCGATTTTTTCCGGCGGTACGCAGCGGCAGTGCGAGAATCTTTAGAGCTCAGCGATACCGGCCAATTGCCGGAAGATGAAAAAGCACTTGAGCGAGTGGTGCGGCAAGTTCATGATCAAGGTCCGCCATTTGAGCGAAGCGACCGTTTCGGCGATTTGCAGAAGCCGATAATTTCCGCGTCAGTCGCGGCCGTCGCTAAATTTGAGATCGTGCAGGAAGCATGTGGTCAATGGTTGCGCGTGGCCGCAATGCACGCGCAAGCTAAAGGAGCGGATGTGTTGGTGCTGGATGGCCGGAATGTCCGCAGCCATTTGCGGAAGCGGGCGGCCGACCTCAAGCTTGCGACCGCGTTTGAACTCTATCTGTTATGTGAACCGCGAGAGGCGGCGCGGCGGGCTTTGCTTGCGAATGGCGCGACCAGCCCTTCTGGCTCTGAGATTGACGAGCGGGCTGCGATTATCGGCGAGACTCGACAGCGCGACAGACACCGGGAAGTCCGGCCGTATGTCATGCCGGCAACTTGCATCAGGTTTGATCCTAAACAGTCTGGTGTTGCTCAGGTTTTGCGGCGTATCTGGGAAGCTCATACGAATGAGGAACGGCCTCTCCCGGTCTGCCTCGATAACACAACGATTTCCAAGCCTGACATGCTGGCAGCGGTTTCGGAGCTTGCCGTTGCCGCAGTCAGGCTCGCGCAGGCTACGCTTGCGGCAGGTTGAGGTCGGGGACGTCCAGCACGACGTGGTCGCCGGGATTTGCCTCATTGCGGAGGATTTTGTCGGCGATGGAATCTTCGACGGTGCGTTGGAGCATGCGGCGCATCGGGCGGGCGCCAAGGCGCGGGTCGTAGCCGGCCTTGACGATTTGCACGGTGGCGGCGGGCGTGAGCTCGACGGAAATGTTTTGGTTGGCGAGCGTCTTGTTGATTTCAGTCATCATCAAATTCACGACTTGGACGAGCTCCTCCGGCTTCAACGGGCGGAACAGTACGATTTCGTCGAAACGGTTGAGTAGTTCCGGTTTAAACTGGCCGCTGTTGATGAGTTGGTCGGTGAACTGACTTTCGAAAGCTTCGAGTCGCTCACCGCGTTCGATGTGCTGGCGAATGGTGTCGGCGCCGGCGTTTGACGTGGCGATAATGATGCAATCTTTGAACGATGCGGTGCGGCCGCCGGTGTCGGTCAGCCGGCCTTCGTCAAGCAGCTGCAAAAGCAAGTTCAGGATATTCGGATGCGCTTTTTCAATTTCGTCGAGCAGCACGACGCTAAACGGTTGCTCGCGCACGGCCAGAATCAAGCTTTTGCTTTCGTTGGCTCCGGCGCTTAGCAAACGCTGCACGTCTTCGGGCTGCTGATATTCGCTCATGTCGAGCCGGATCATATTCGTTTCGTCTTTGAAATATGTGGCCGCAATCGATTTCGCCAGCTCGGTTTTGCCGACGCCAGTCGGGCCGAGGAACAAAAAGCTGCCGATTGGGCGTTTCGGATTCGCCACGCCAGCCCGCGCGCGGCGCAACGCGGCTGATACAACGCTGACTGCCCTGCTCTGGTTTATCATGCGCTCATGGATTTTGGCTTCGAGGTGCAGCAGCTCGTCGGCCTCGACCGGCGCGGCTGTGCCGACTTTGACACCGTGGGTTTGCTCAATCGCCTGCTGCACAGACTGCGCGGTGACGATTTTGTTGTTCGCGTGTGGCAGCGATTGTTCAAGCAGCTGGATCGCCTTGCCCGGATAGGCCGTGTCCTGGTCGTAGCGGCCGCTTAGGCGGTAGGCTTCGCGAATTGCATCGTATGTGACGAGCATGCCGCTGCGGCCTTCCAGCCCGAGCGCCGTGTCTTCGAGCACGCGCATGACGTCATGCTCGCTTGGTTCCTGCAAAACAACGGGCGTGAGCAGGCCGGCAAACGCGGAATTGTTTACTTTCAGCCGCTGAAAATCATTCGGTGTCATGGCCAGGATAAGTTGGACGGCGCGGTTTTGCAGCACCGGCAGCAGAATTTGCGTGACGTCGAACGAGCCCGGTCCGGTGCTGAAAAACAGCTGCGCGTCGTCAAGGAACAGCACGATATTGCCGGCGTGCACGGTTTCGCCGAGCAGATTCATAATGATATGCTCGAGTTCGCCCGGCTCGCGCGCGCTGCTCAAAATAAGCGATGGATTAAGTCCGATAATTTGCCGGTGCGCGAGGCTCGGGTCGGATCCGGCGCCGTCTTGCAATAGGGCTAAGGCGAGCGCGTAAATATGGCTCGTTTTGCCGACGCCAGCCGGCCCGATAAGCGCGATCGTCGTGGCGCCCTGCGCAAATGCGCCCTTGATCGCGGTCACGCCCGGACTGCTCGTCAGCCAGCCGAAATGCGATCCGCCACCACTTTCGACGCTCAAAGAAATATTGCGGCCAAAGCGGTTCAGCTGCGGTGTAAACCCGTTCGCCCAGTCGCGGCCGATGCCGCCGAAGTACGGCTTTTCGCGGTTCATGTCCGCAAGCGCGCGGCCAAACCAGGCCGTCACCGCTTCGACGTCCGCGCCGGTCAGTTTCATTCGCGTCAGTGTCGCCTGGACGTTCGGCGAGGTGAGCAGCAAGCCTGCGACCACATAGCCTGGTTCGATTGCCTTGCTGCCATTCGCGTCGGCGAGCCGCATCGCTTCGCTCCAAACAACCGCCATGTCGACCTCGTTCGTGCTCAAAAGTTCCTTGATGCCGTCCGGCGGCATCAGCAAATGGTTGCAGAAAAATATCATTTGCCAATGTTTGGAAAGCGCTTGCCAAACAGTCTGGGGCGTGAGCGATTGTGTCGACTTCAGCCGGCCCAAAATCTCGCCCGAAAGCCGTCCGTCCAGCGACTGCCCGTCCACCGGCAACTCGGCGAGATCATGCCGGTCCCATTGTGCCAGCATGAACCATACTAGGCTGACAAAACCGACAATATACGCCACTTGCTTCGTCGTTTCGGTCGTGCCGAGAAAATATAGTGAAATGGCGACTGCCGCCCACAAGACCGCGCCACCCATGTAAACCGCGTAAAAATGCTTGCCGAGCCGGCGGCCTAAGCGGGCTTTATGCGCCCGCAAAGATTGCAAGTTGAGTGTGGCAGGCTCGTTCATCCAGCCAATCCTTTCACGAGCAGCAAAACCGCGATTGCCGGCAGCAGCGGCCAGGCGACCAGCTCGACAATCGCCACGATTCCAACTATAAGCAACATAATCCCCGCCGAAAGTAGCACGAGCACGCGCACCGTAAAACCGACCGCGCGGCTGACCATGTTGTCACCGATCGCCCGCATTTTGGCATCAATTCCCGCGCCCGGAGTCGTGACAATTCGCCGCCACGGCGCGAACAGAGTCTTGAGCAAAATCGGCGCCGAAAACATCTGAGCCGTCATGTGCACCCGCCGCCGCATATTTTTCGCAAGCCCGCGCCACCCCTGCCCATACCACCAAGCAAAAAATTCAAGCGCTAGCATGCTGCTATTGTACCACCTCTCGTAGCCAGGCTCGAGTAAGCATTAGCTAGTTTGGTTGAAGTAGTACTGCCACGCCGGCAGCTCAAGCGTAAAAAACTTTTCGGGCGAGGCTTTGATCATTTTTTCGACTTCGCTCGCTTTTGCCCAGTGCGCATCTTTGGCTTCAGAAAGCTGCGCTTTGGGTTCGACGCCTGATTCGACTTCACAAATAAAGATAAATCCAATCCACGGCTTGCCATTTTTGAGCTGCTGCACGCAGCAGAACGGGTGAAAGCCAAAGGCTGCGTCGTCGCCTTGTGGTGAAATCTGCTTGGTGCGCGAATCATTCCTGATGGTCATGAGAGTTAGTCCCGATTCGGATTTAATTTCGTGCGCCAAAGTTTCAAACACGTTTTCATATAATGTGTCTAGCCGGCCGATCGGAAATTCCAAGGTGCCAGAATATTTCGGGTCGCCGCCGGGCTTCCACCGTGTCTGCAAATACACTTCCTTTTCTCCATTGATGGTCCGTTCGATAATGGCGCCGACGCACGGCACATCATATTTGTCCGATAGTCCATCAGGCTTCGTGCCAATAAAGCGTATGAGATTATGGACACCTTTGGCCGCGTCTTTGTAGGTTTCGCCAAAGTTGTCCAGCAGGTTAATTTCGTAGAAATCCGAAATAAATTTCCGAGTGCTCTTGACGTTGAAGTAGCGTTTGGTGACGTTATCAATTTGGAAAAAATCTGGCTCGATTTGCTCGCCGCTTCCATATTCAGGATCGCTCGTGGAGTTTATGAATAGTGCGACAATGCCACCCGGCTTGAGGACGCGCGTAATTTCGGTGAAAATTCTCCATGTTTTTTCGATATCGAAATAGTGCAGAGAGAGATGCGCATACACGACGTCGAATGATTCGCTGGCGAACGGCAATTCTTCGCGTAGGTCGAGCTTCTGGAGGGTGACTTTAGATTTTATTTTCGTGGGCAGTTTGGATCGGCTGAGTTCAAGCGCACTATCTTCAATATCGGTCGACACCACATCATAGCCATGCTCGGCGAAAAACCGACTGTCCTGCCCTTGCCCTGCGCCAAGATCCAAAACTCTGCCGGATTTCGGAAAATATTTTATCGCATCCTGCGCAAAAAGTGACGGCTTGTCAATCCAATCGGCGTCTCTATAATGTTTCTGGTGTAAATCTCTCCATGCTTGGTCTGCCATGCAGCAATTTTAACACTTTCCGTGGCGTGGCGGCCATTAGAACCTATTCCACAAATGTTGGTTGGTGATTTCGTGGTGGTAGATTACCTCGGCGTCTTTGACTGTCGTGCCGAGTTCGCGCGGGTTGCGGTTGGCGGCGGTTTGTTTGTAGGTTAGGTATTTTTGCTTGGGTGATTCGCCGATGATTTGGTCGATGTAGTCGCTGGCTTTGAACAGGCGGATGGCGTCGTTAATCGTACCGGGCAGGAAGCGCAGCCGCGGGCGCTTGTCGTTTTCGGGCTTCGGGGTTTTGTCTTCCAGGCCGGTTTTCAGGATGGCGAACAGGGTCAAGTACGGGTTGCTGTCGGGCGCAACCGAGCGGATTTCGATACGTGCGCTCTTTTCGTTGCCGAATGGAATGCGCACCATCGAACCGCGGTCGATGGCCGAGACTTTGATTTGGTTCGGCGCTTCGAAGTTCGGGTCGAGCCGGCGGTATGCGTTCACGCTGGAATTGAAAATCAGGCAAAGTTCCGGCGCGCGATTCAGGATTTTGTTGACGAAATCCCAACCAAGCTTGGACAAACCCGCCTCGCCCTTCGCGTCGTAGAAAAGATTTTTTCCATTACGGCTGAGCGAAAAGTTGGTGTGCATGCCGTTGCCGTTGATGCCCTGGATTGGCTTCGGCAGAAATGATGCGGTCAGGCCCATGCTCGCGGCGACTTGCCGGCAGACTAGTTTGTATAATTGCACCTGGTCGCAGGCGCGAACGACTTCGGTGTAGCTGAAGTTGATTTCGAACTGCGACGGCGCGACTTCCGGATGGTCCTTTTCATTTCTGAAGCCCATCGCGCGCTGGACTTCCGCGGTTTTGTCGATAAACCGGCGGAGTTCGTCGAGTGGCAAGGAGTGGAAATAGCCACCGGTCGAGACGTTTTTGAAGCCGACGTTGCCGTCGTAACCCTGCTCGGCGTCGACGCCCTCGAACAGAAAGCCTTCAAGTTCCGGCGCCATGAATGCGGTCAGGCCGTCTTTGGCTTTGATTTTTTCGGCGTACAGCTGCAGCTGGCCGCGGAAATCCGACTCGTACGGTTTCATTTGGCGGTCGCAGACGTTTGCGAACACTATAATCTTCCCCGCGCCGAAAACGTCGGCCGGCACGAATGTCAGGCTCGTCCAGTCGACTTTGAGCCGCAAGTCCGACTCGTGCAGCTCGCTCAAACCACGAATGCTTGAACCGTCGAACGTCAAATTATCGAGCGAATCCAGGAAGAATTTTTTGTCATAATCGAGCATGTGCAGCCGGCCTTCGATGTCCGAAAAACAAACCGTCACGGCTTTGATATGCTTTTCGCCCGCCAAATATTTGACGTGTTGGGTTTCGGCCTTTTTCGGGTCGGCAACCACGCGGGCTTTCAAATTCAGCGCCTCAAGATCCTCGTAGCTGAGCTCCAAAAAGTTTGTGAGTGAATCGGCGGTTGCGGTTTCCATTTTCCATACCCTCCTTAATAACTAAATAATAATATAAAAAATATAAAAGATGCAAGATTTATATTATAAGTTTCAGTATTTATATTCATTTTTATATTATTTATGATATTTACACACAATCCTATTTATAAAAACAATGTAGCCGAGAGAATTCGGCTACATTGTTTGGCGGAGAGACAGGGATTCGAACCCTGGGTACGGTTGCCCGCACACACGCTTTCCGGGCGTGCACCTTCAACCACTCGGTCACCTCTCCAAAATGAGACAAACCTACGGTTTTTCTCATCACTCGTCGGCGAAGCCGAGTTTGCCTAAAGACAAAACCAAGCTCGCTGCTCTTTTCCTAAAAATTGCAAACTTGCTCATTGGCCTGCAACCTTATTCATGATTATACAAAACTTTTTGTTTAGCGGCTGAGGTTTAGGCTTGCGTGTTGTAAAAAATGTTGTGAAAAATTGGCCGAACACCTTGCTCATCTTATGAAAACGAAGGTACACTAAAAGAGACATGCCTATCATCGAACTGCAAGACGTCAGCAAGTTATACGGCTTCGGCGATGCCACGACTCTCGCGCTCGACGAAGTTAACTTGACGATTGAGCAAAATGAGTTCGTGGCCGTGATGGGCCCGAGCGGCTCAGGCAAATCAACGCTTATGAATGTTATCGGGCTGCTCGACCGCCCGACGCACGGCGAGTACAGGTTTAATACACGTTCGGCGGCCAAGCTCAAGCCGGATCAGTGCGCCAAGATCCGGCGCGACCGGCTGGGTTTTATTTTTCAGTCGTACAATTTGCTGCCGCGGCTGACCGTGCTCGAAAATGTTGCCTTGCCGCTGACGTACAAAGGCATGTCGCTGACGCACCGACTCAAGCTCGCGAGTAATATGTTAGACCGTGTTGGCCTGCAGGATCGTGAGTATTTTTATCCGGGGCAACTCAGCGGCGGCCAGGTGCAATGCGTGGCGATTGCGCGGGCGCTCGTGAACGATCCGGAAGTTATCATCGCTGACGAGCCGACGGGCAACCTCGACAGCGCCAGCTCGCGCTTGGTCATGGAGCTGCTCGGCGAAATCCACAAAACCGGCAACACGATTTTGTTCGTCACGCACAATCCGGAACTTACGCGCTATGCCAACCGCGTCGTATACATGCGCGACGGCTCGATTATGCAGGACGAGACGACGATGTTCGGCGAGGTCGCGTCGACGGCTTTGCGGGAGATGTACTCGATTCCGGAGACGACGGTGGATGATGACCTCGAAGGCGTTTCCGCCCTTATGAAAGCCGTGCCGCAAAAGGAAGCAGCGCGCCAAGTTTCGCAAAAACCCAAGCAAAAATCTTCTAAAAAAACCAAGCGTAAAAGCAAGCGGCGTACAGCGGGAGTAAGTAAATGAGCTCGGTATCGCGCGGCAATATCAAAATGGCCATCGCGAGCGTGCAAAGTACGAAGTGGCGCAGCCTGTTTACGATGCTTGGCATTATCATCGGTGTCGTGTCGGTGGTGACGGTCGTGAGTATCGGCGAAGGTATCAAGCATCAGGTTAGCGGGCAGATAAACGAGCTCGGCCGCGACCTTATTACTGTCCGTCCAGGCAAGCTCGTGAACCGTGGCTCGGCTGGCGGTATCAGCGGCGTCAATGTTTTTGCGGGCGCGAGCAGCACCGGAAGCTTAAGCCAGCAAGATGTGGCAAGAGTTCGCGGAACCAAGGGTGTCAAGCTGGCCGTGCCTTTGGGGCTCGTGAATGGCGGCGCGCTAAAAGCGGGCGGCCAGTCGTTTAATTCCGTGCCCGTCATCGGCGCCACGGCAGATTTGCCGAGCGTGATCAACCAATCAATTAGTAACGGCGGCTTCTTCGCTGCTGACACGAGTGCCCAGCCGTACGTCGCTGTTCTTGGCGCAAACGCCGCCCAGGCGATCTTTCACCAAAGCGCGCCTTTGGGCCGCACCTTCCAATACATGGGCCAAACTTTTTTCGTCCAGGGCGTGTTCAAACAATTCGACACCAATCCGCTGTCGCTTAGCACCGACTTTAATACTGCCATCTTCATCCCCTTTCAAACCGCGCAGTCGTTGACCAATAACAATGCGCAGCTGTATGAAATTCTCGCCAAGCCTACCGACCCGCAAAAAACGGACGCGGTCGCGAGTTCGGTGACAAACACGCTCGAAAGCGCCTATCAAAACCAGCAGCAATTCACGGTGCTAAGCCAAGATGAAAGTTTGGCGGTCACGAATAATATTCTGGATTTGCTGACGCGCCTGATTGCCGGTATCGCCGCCATTTCCCTGCTCGTCGGCGGCATTGGCATTATGGACGTGATGCTGGTTTCGGTGACGGAACGCATGCACGAGATCGGTATCCGCAAAGCGCTCGGCGCCACGAACCACCAAATCTTAAGCCAGTTTTTGATTGAATCTACGGTTTTGAGCCTGACCGGCGGGCTCATCGGCATCGTCGTGTCGCTGCTCATCGACTACGGCTTACGCGTGTTCACGAGCTTGACGCCGGCAGTCAATTGGCAAATCGTCGTCATCGCCACATTCGTCTCGCTAGCCGTCGGCATCCTGTTCGGCTCAGTCCCCGCCCTAAAAGCCGCCCGCAAAGACCCCATCGACGCCTTGCGGAATGAGTAGTTCAGCTCTTGAGTTTGGCGGCTAGCCGTTCGAGCAGCAGCTCATGAAACTCGGTCATAAATGGATTCCAGAGCATGTACGGACGTTTGTGTTTGACGATCAAATCGATAATTTCATCAGGCTCAGTACCTACAAAGTGTTTGTACCGCCGCAATGTAATGTCGGCGGGGGTTAGGTAGTCAAAAATATCGGGGGTGATTTTGTCGATGGCTTTGGCAAATTTTGCTGACTGAGAAGTTTGTGACTCGACATCCTCATACAATTCGTGATACGAAGGATCGAGTAGCTGCAATGCCGCTTCGTGCTCCGGCTGCTTGCTGCTGGCTTTTTTGGTAAACGTCATTTCGTCGCCCATAATAAGTTCGCCGATATCGTGAATGGCCAGCATAGTGAGTGATCGTCCCAAGTCGACCGAATCATCTTTTATGTATGGATAAAACGCCGTTGCCACCATCGGCAGCGAACCAATGTGCTCCATGAGCGTTTCCCGAATCAACGTGTCTTCGGGGTGATATTCGTAGTCTGGAATTTTGTCGATGACTCTGCGCAGCATGTAGGGTTGCGTAGTCGCCCTAAGCTCGTCCGAATATTTTTCAAACAGAAACTCCAATTTTTCCAGGAGCTCGGCGGCTTTTTGTCGGTCACTCTTCACGGCTACTATCTTAACACGTCAGAATAGCGTTACGATGGCGGCGATGCCGGAGGCGGCCATGAGCGCGGTGATGAGCCAGCCGAAGATTTTCGACCAGTGGCCGTTTACCCACTCGCCCATGATTTTTTTGTTGCTGGCAATGAGCAGGATAAATACCAGTACAATCGGCGCGACGATGCCGTTGGCAACTGCTGAATAAATCAAAGCCTTGATCGGGTTTATGCCGAGGAAATTCATCCCAAGCCCCACGAGCATCGAGATGATAATGACGCCATAAAACGCGTAGGCTTGCTTGAGTTTTTTGCTGAGGCTTCCCTGTTTGTGTAGACTTTCGGCGATGGCGTAGCTGCTTGAACCGGCAAGTACCGGAATCGCCAACATGCCCGTGCCGACGATGCCGACCGCGAACAAAAAGTACGTGGCGCTGCCGGCGAACGGCCGCAGTGCTTCGGCGGCTTGCGCCGAACTCTGGATGTTTGTTATGCCGTGCGGAAACAACAGCGCGCCGCTGGCGGCGATGATGAAAAACATGACCAGCTCGCTCAAGAGCATGCCGGACCACACGTCAATGCGCATGCTGCGCACCTGTTGCGGTGTCGTTGTCTCGCGTCGCTCGGCAATCGTGGTCTTACCCTGCAAAATTTGGTCTTCCACTTCCTGCGAAGTTTGCCAGAAAAACAGGTAGGGAGAAATGGTGGTGCCCAAAATGGCGCAGACCAGCAGGATCTGATCTTTGCTGAAAGTAAGGCTCGGCACGACCGCGTGCTTCAGCACCGTACTCCAATGCAGGTGCGCGAGAATTGCCGACAAAATATAGGCAAGCAGCACCATTGCCAGCCATTTCAAATATCGGGCGTAGCGTTCGTAGGGTGTGAAAATCTGCAGGCCAAGCATAAGGATTGCGAAGCCGATAACGAGCACCGTAAAACCCCATTTTGGAAATAGCAGCTGCACGCCTTGCGCCATCGCGCCAAGGTCCGCGCCGATATTAAACGCATTTGCCGCGAACAACAAAAGCGAGCAGGCATACAGCATTTTGCGCGAGAACACAGTCCGAATATTCCCGGCCAAACCGCGCCCGGTCACCAGGCCAATGCGCGCGCACATTTCCTGGACAATGGACGCCAGCGGAAATGTCAGCGCCGACATCCACAGCAGTTGGAAGCCGTATTGCGCGCCCGTTTGCGAATACGTTGCGATGCCGGCCGGATCGTCATCAGCCGCGCCGGTCGTCAGGCCCGGGCCAAGCGTGCGCCAATAATCTTTTGTCCGCTTTACCGTTTTTTCGTTGTTGAGGCGCCGGCCGATATCATGCGTGGTTTCGAGCGTCCGCTCGAGCAGTTCCGCTGGAGCTTCGACTGTTTTTGTTACGATGTCTTTGTTTGTCACTCGGTTGTCTTTTTGTTACAAATGCCTGCCGTAATAATACCAGAAATGCTTCAGAATAAATGCAATAAGCACAATGAACCACAATAGCAGAATATCGAGATGATGCTTTCGCGCAAAGTCACCAAGGCCGACGAGCCAGTCCGGCAGCCTGATGTGCCCTGCCTGCAAACTATACAGCGACACATACCAAAACAGCGTAATGACCACAACGTCAACAGCCAAACAATACGGACAAAGCGCGCGGATACGGTAGACGCTTTCGAACAACAACCAATATGCAAATGCGAGGCCGAGGACAATGCCCGTCTCAAGTCCGAGCCAAAACCAACGCTTGAACTTCGCGCCAGCCAGTAATGCCATGCCGACAGTCACGAGCACGCCAAACGCAACCAGCCCAATCCACGGATTCGGAAAGCCAAACTCCGAACCCTGGTGTGATTGCATGACACTGCCGCAACTGACAATCGGGTTCAGATCGCAGCTCGGTTTGAAATTGGGATTTTCCAGCAACTTAATTTTGTCAAGTGAAATGATAAACGAGCAAATCAGCCCAATAACCCCGCCGACAATCAAGAGCCACGGCAAAACTTTTTCGAGCAACAAATGTTTGGATTTCGACATCCCACCCATTATAGCATCCGCGCGCCAACTGCGGTTTCGACAGTCTCTCATTTATTCTTCTCACTGGAGTTGTTTGTTTGCTAATGTAAGAAGTCGGGTTCTTGGTCGATACGCTTGCGGATTTTGTCGTAATACTCACCCATCAGAGGGTGACGGTGCGCCTTAGCACGATGGGAGGCCATGAGTTCATCATATTTTGCCTTATCTACACCAATCTGGTGTAGATAGAGTCCCCTGTCGAGCAAGTCGTATACTACCGCAATATATTTATCGACGGCGTACACAAAGATTGACTCCTTGCAGGAGAATGCCTCGTATTCGGCGATGGTTTGTCCTAACACGGAAAGGCACTAAAGTCGCGTTTGATTTGTTCGAGCGCAGCATATTCGTGTTCTTTTTTGCTCGTTCTGAAAGAGTCTGAAGTCGTGAAGTGCTTCGTATCACCTGCAAATGTCTCGACAAGGTCATGGACGAGGGCAAATTGTGCCACTTTTCCAATCTCCAAGTCGGCATCAATCTGAGGCGCCAGCGCGCAAGCCAACACCGACACAGTCCATGAATGCTCTACATCATTTTCGAGTCGTCTACCGCCGACCGGCAACCTATGCTGACGCTTAATTTCATGAAAAGGCAGCAGCAAATCAGACACAAGGGCTAGGATATGGTCGGTAGAGATTTTATTCATTTTATTAAGTATAAACGAACTTGGCTATGCACTTAACACCACCAAATAATGATGTATC
>DASXEX010000010.1:0-4065 GCA_036489905.1 Saccharimonadales bacterium (SeqCode) | reverse complement strand
TAATCTTTGCGAGTTAACTTGCTCATATAGCGTCCCTTCATCCGCACCTCCATACCAGACAGCATGATAGAAGATTACGGGTACTTTTTTAATGAGCTAACGAATACTACTTGGGGAACTTTATTTATGAGCTAAGTCGGCCGTATTTATATTTGTTGCAACGCGGTGTATAATTATATGTGGGCCTGATTTAGGCATACTAAAAATAAGGAGGTTTTATGAAAGGACTTATAAACGGTAACTCAATGGCCAATGGCTCGAGCACGAACGGCGCAGCGGCGGCCAACGGCAATTCGATACGACGCAAGCACGTCGGCATCTAGCGCGGCAAGCCGTACGGCTAAATAAAAATAGGCAGTTTGGTTTCAGAGCTGCCTATTTTATATTTTTATTGCTATTTCCCGTCGCTCGCTTTCCGAAAAGTAAACAAAAACCTACCCTCAAATGAAGAATTTCATATTGTAATATATTTTCGAAACGAGCCACCTCAAACCCGAGCGGATTGATTACACGAATATCAAATACGCGTAGGTTCATCACTGGTAGCCTTAGGCCTGTCCGAGATATGCTTACCGCGCTTTAAGCGTGGTAGTGCGTATATGGTAACATGACAACCTTCCTTCCTGCTTAACAATAGCACCTGGATAACATTTGCCAAAGTGTAGGCTGCTATTTAAGTCGTTGCATCAAGAGCATTAAGTTGTACCATCTCTTAATGCAAACTTCAGAGCCGCCTATTTTTTATACTATCGCTTTGCTATACTGGCTTCATGGCTGAACCGAAATTCGTGCCGAAACCCGGCCAAGTCGACTACACAAACATCCGTTACGCGCCAGTCGTGAATGTGGTCGTGGCGCATGGCGGCAAGATTTTGCTCGTCAAACGCAGCGCCGACATGCGATTGTACCCGGGCTACTGGAACAACATCGCCGGATTTCTGGACGATGATCGTGACGTCAAAGACAAAGTCTGTGAGGAGTTATACGAAGAGCTGGGTCTCAGCAAGAGTGACGTCGTCAAGCTAACCATCGCTCGTCCATTGTGTCAAGAAGCGCCGGAATACAACAAAACTTGGCTGGTTATCCCGGTGCTCGCAAACGTCAAAACGGCTAACTTTAAGCTCGACTGGGAAGCCGCCGAGGCAAAATGGTTTGTCCCGAACGAAACCAGGTCGCTCAAACTCCTTCCCGGTTTCGCCGAAGTCCTGGCGCAATTTTTCTAGAGAAGCATATTTTACCTTCGGAAGATTTTATTTGCAATCGGAGCAAAAACTGCTACAATCTTTTTGATGTTAGAACTGACGAACTCTGCTGTGGACATGATGATGCTGCTTCAACCCAAGCGGAGTTTCAGTGTGTCCTAGAACATCGAACGCAAATCATAAAGCCTGTTACCTCCGCCACAAGCGGAGGTTTTTAATTAAGAAAGGAAAAAATGAAAACGATTTCAGGTAGTATCATCACCGACTGCGGCGATACTAACGCGCGGACGCGGCAAGAGCTGCGGTTCAAGTCGCTGTTCGGCGTCAAGCCGGCGTTTCTGGGCGTGCAATCGTACGCGCCTATCGAAGCGGCGGGTAATTTGATCGATCAGCTCGACGTGCTGACTAATTTCCCTTTGGCAGACAATGCCAAAGAAAACATCGTGCTGGTTAATGTCGCACCGCGCGGCGAAGACGTCCAGAAAAAGTGGGACAACGGCACGCCATTTTGCCATTTCAGGTTTGGCAGAACGCTGATTGTGAGTACATACGAAGGCCATTGTTTGGCACTTGCCCGAAATTTCGGCATCACGGACAAAGTAGAACTTCTGGATATCCCGACCGTAACTGACGCCGCGGTTGAGCGCGGGACGCTTACGTGGCAGCCGGCAAGTCGAATTTGCAACACGCAATTCCGCAGCCTGGAATTTCTGCCGCTGGCTGCGTATTGGCTCTGGCGCGGCGATCCGGTGCCATCGCAGACGCAGTCGCTGGCCGACCTGCCTAGCACAAAGAATCAGGTTTGGCATATTGATGATTTTGGCAATGCCAAAACGACGCTTCTAGCCGAGGACATTGCGTTCAAACCGGGCAAGCAAACCACCCTTGCGAATGGTCAAACAGCTGTGTGCTACGATAGGCTGGCCGATGTGCCGCAAAATGTTACGGCGCTAACGATCGGCAGTTCGGGTTTTGGGTCGCACCGATTTCTGGAAGTCGTCATCGGCCACCGCGGCCGCGCTGCCGACCGTCACGACTTGGGCATCGGTTCGCCGGTTCTGGACGCCAGCCGATATGATAAGATAACAGCAACGAGGTTAGAATCATGAATTATTACGTTGCAAATGCGATTCCGTATGTCAACGGCGAACCGCACGTTGGCCATGCGCTCGAATATATTTTGGGCGATGTGTTAGCGCGGGCTGCGCGTCAGCAGGGCAAACAAGTTATTTTCAGCACCGGCGCCGACGAGCACGGCAGCAAAATGGCACAGACTGCGGCCAAGCTCGGCATCACGCCCGGGCAGCTGGCCACGCAAATGAGCCAAAAATTTATCGACCTAGAAAAAGCGCTTAATATTAGTAACGATCGCTTTATTCGCACGACCGATAAAGCGCACGAGCAGCGCGCCCAAATTATTTGGAAGAATTTAAGCCACGATATTTACAAGTCAAAATATGTTGGTTGGTACGATGTCAAAGAAGAAGAGTTTGTGCCCGAGTCCAAAGCCGATCCGGCGCGCATGAAGCCTGACCATCCGCAGGCGTACCAAAAGCTTGAAGAGGAAAATTACTTTTTCAAACTCAGTGCGTATACTGATCAAGTCCGCCAGGCGATCGAATCGGACGTATTCAAGGTTGTGCCGAAAACCCGCAAGCACGAAATTTTGAGCGTGCTAAAAGAAGGCCTCGATGACATCAGTGTTTCGCGGCCTGTTGACAAATTGAACTGGGGCGTGCCGGTGCCGGGCGATTCGACACAAGTTATGTACGTCTGGTTCGAGGCGCTTATGAATTATTTGACGGTACTTGGCTATCCGGAACACGACGATTTCAAAAAGTTCTGGCCGACCAACGTGCACGTAGTTGGTAAGGATATTATTCGCTTCCACGCGGCCATTTGGCCGGCGATGCTGTTGAGCCTTGGTTTGGCGTTGCCGAAGCAATTATACGTGCACGGTTTCATTACTATGAACGGTGAGAAAATGAGCAAATCGATTGGTAACGTCGTGGCGCCGAGCGAGATTATCGACAAATACGGCGCCGACGCCTTTCGCTATTTTTTCCTGCGGCACATACCGAGCTACGAAGATGGCGACTTTTCCTGGGACAAATTCGAAGCGGCCTACAACAACGAGCTGGCGAACGAGCTTGGTAATGCGGTGCAGCGCACGGCCGCGATGGTCATGAAATATCAGAATGGTTTGGTTGGTAATATTCCGCCGGCCGAACACGACAACGAACCGATTCGCGAAGCGATTGAGGCCTGCCAGTTCGACCGCGCGCTCGACAAAATCTGGGAACAAGTCCGCGGCCTGAACCAATACATCGACGAAACCAAGCCGTGGGCCATCGCCAAAGCCGGCGACAAAGAGCATTTGCAAGAGGTACTCGCGTACCAGGCGAGTTGCTTGCTGGAAATTGCCGACTTGCTTGAACCGTTTTTGCCCGCTACCGCCGTAAAAATTCGCAATATTTTCGAATCCGGCGTCATCCGCCCCACCAAAACCACGCTGTTCCCAAAGCACGAAACCACGGCACAGCCGAAATAGAAGTGTAGTTTTAGTCGTAGTGAATTTTACCTCGTGTGATAATTGACACTGACATATCGATGCGCTAACGTATTGAGCATCAAACCGGCCAATTCCTATTGGTTGGTTATAAATTTAGCCGACGAAAGGTTGCGCAGAGGTTGTGTCAGCCGGCTATCGAAGTAATCTTACGGAGGAATTCATTATGGCTAGGGCCCACTGCCATTAACTTAACGTGACAATCCCCCGAAACCTGGCCTGGTTGCCCTTGCCCTGTTCAGCTCACCCGCGCTACCATAGCTGTTACCAGCATAGGTAAACAAAAACAGCATG
>DASXEX010000006.1:0-6919 GCA_036489905.1 Saccharimonadales bacterium (SeqCode) | reverse complement strand
TAAAGTTAGTACTGAGCAGAAAGCTTTGCTACAATCCATTTACGACAGTCTGAACCCACTTCAATTACAAGAAGCAATTCAGAGGAAACTTAAGCTATTAGAGTAAACCTTTCGGGTACTGTTTATTTTGAGCTAATACGTCTTTGTTCGACGCGACGAAAACTTGATATTCAGCTTCGTTCGTATGGCCAAGTGGAGTTCGCCGATAATTGTGCGGGCTTACTCGGCGCATTGGCCGGTGGAGGTTGGAGTGTTGGCGGCTTCGGCTTGGTGCAGTTCGGTGACGACTTGAGGCGTAGCGAGCGCGTAGCCGACTTGATTATAGGTGGTCGATTCGGCGAAGACGATGCCGATAACCGAACCATTGCGGGTGACGAGCGGGCCGCCGGAATTGCCCGGAATGACGTTAGCTTTTACGCCGTAGACATTGCGGCTCGTTGAGCCCTCGCCATAAATGTTGCGGCCGACGGCGGTGAATTCTTCAAGCACTTTCGCTGGGCCGGCGGTAAAATTGCCGCCACCCGGATAACCTAGAACGGCACTGACCGTGCCGTTGGTGACGCGGCTGGTGTCGATAGTGAGTATGTGTCCGGCCAAGTTGCTTACACGAAGGACTGCCAGGTCAAGATTCGGATCGAACCAGACGACTGTGGTGGCATGTTCCCCGTTGTCGTCGAGTACAACCGGATTTGACACGCCGGCGACGACATGTGCGTTGGTGACGACAAAGCCATTTCCGGCCACGAAACCGGAGCCTTCCACGATGCCGCCGCAGCCGCGGCCCTCGATTTTAACCACCGAAGCCCGATCTTTTTTGACCGCGGTGTTGAGCGAGCCAAGATTCGGCAGCGGCGTGTTTGTCGGTAACGTTGGCTCGAGGCCGGTAAAGACTTGCGGAAATCCGTTCGGGTCAATGACGTGCCCCAAGTCGGCAACAACGTTCGGCGCTGACGGCAGCGAACGCTCGAGGCGCGTCACAATCCACGAGCCGCGCACCGCTTGTTGCAGGCCCGGAAACGGCAGCGAAATCAGCACCGGCGCCACCAGCCAAACGGTCAGTAGCAGCGTCAGCCCGCCACCAGCCGCGCCGAGTGCCACGTCGACACGGTTGAACTTGAGCCGCCGTAACTTGCTCTTGAGCACCACGCCGATGTATTCGCCGATGCTCAAAAGCATCAGCGCGCAGCCGAGCGTGACCGCAACGGTCAGTAGCGTGCGCGACAGCGGCGACGCGGCATGGCTCACGATGTGCGGCTCAAGCGCGGCTCCCAAAAAGAGTCCGCCAAAAAATCCTACCGTCGAAAACAGCTGCTGCACCAGCCCGAGCTCGCGCCCGCGCACCAGCGCGCTCAGGAAAAGTAAAATGATAACGATGTCGACAATCATGAAATTTCAGCCACCACGCGAATCACTCCGTCATTATTGTAGCAAAATCGTAAGCTTCGCTGGATTAAATTTTGCCGAGCAGCCACTTGGCGAGCTTGAACGGTAATTCAAATAGCAGCTCGACAAGACTTTCCGACTTGTTGCCCGGTGCTTTTTCGCTCATTTGTTATACGTTCCCTTCCAGCAAATCCCGCTCGAATTTTTGGATACCGGCGAGCGTCGGTTCGTAATTGCTGGTGTCGGGAAAATCCAGTGCCATGATTTTGCGCCAAACGGCAGCGATGAGACGGCTGATCTGCTCGATTTCTGCCGGCTCGTAGTCGAGTGGCAGCACGCGGATTTTGCCGTAATGATCCGGTTCGACGAAGCGCAAGATGCCGCGCTCGGCCTGCCAGCCGCGCTTGCCCCAATCGCTCGAGCCGTCGACGAGCAGTTTGTAAAATAACAGCTGCCGACGATACAGATGCAGTTTGATACGTTCGTATTCCTGGCTGCTCTGCGCCACATCCCATTTGCCGTACGCGCTGCCGGTTTTGTAGTCACTGACGATAATTGTTCGGCGTTCGTTGTCGAAATCCATGCGGTCGAGCTTGCCGCTCAGGCGCGCATTGTTCAGCACGACGCCTTGATTTTTGAAGTCAACCTCAACGCGCTGGGCCGGCAAAAATAAGCTCAGCTCGGCGGCAAGATATTTACGCAAGGCCGTGTCGCCGCGCTGCAAATAGTAGGCGAGATCGTGCTCGCTCAAACTCTGTCGGCGCAAGTTGGTTGCGAAAAACTGCAGCAACTTGTCAATGTCGGGCGGTGTGCCGGCAGCGACTTGCTCGTGGGCTTGCCGCAAACTTTCGTGTACCACTATGCCGTACGCGGCGCTGGCACTCATACTGCTTGGAAAATGCAGCAAGTTTTGCGTGAGGTACGACAGCGGACCGCCGCGCGACACATCGATGAAATTATTAAAATGCGTGGCGCTTAAAGCATACGTGGCGAGCCGCTCGTGCAGCAGCGCGTGTTTGCTGGCGTGGTCCAGGCTGAGATGCAGGCGCAGCCAGCGCTGTTCGTACTGCGCGACCAACGCGGAGGTGTCTGGCGTGACTTTCGGCGTATCCGGCGCAATGCCCAGTGCCAGCAGCGGCGCGTACGGCTGCACTTCGCGGCCGCCCTCGGATAATTTGAAATAGCACAAATGCAAATTTTGCCGTGCCCGCGTCATGGCCACAAATAACAAACGCAGGCCATCGTCGGCCACATTGTCGCTCGGCTTGATCTCATTGAGATTGCGCGGATAGCTGAAGCGCGAATTGCCCGATTTATTCCTGCCCCACACTTGATCGTTCATGCCGATCACAAACACGGTATCGAACTCGAGTCCTTTGGCTCTGTGCGCGGTCATGAGTTGCACGGTATGGCCGTCCTCACGGTGCGGTGCGGTGTCGAGCATGACGAGTCCGGCGCGCTGATAGGCGTCGACAAAATCGACGAGATCTTTCAGGTGTAATAGTTCCGAACTGCCTTGGCTGTAAGTGCGCAGGTGCCGTCGCAGGCAGCTCAAGTGCGAAAGCAATGTCAAATATTCGGCCGGCTGCCTGTCAAAAAGCTCGTCGCCGAAATAGTATGATTTAAACGGCGACCCAAAGCCGGTGGACAATTGCACCGGCCGGGCGTCGGCGTAATTTCTGTCTTCATACTCTTCTTGGTCGTTGTCGGCGCCAGCCGGCCCGGTAATGCCGATGAGCGCATCCAAAAGTTGCTCGAGCGGCAGGTGCGCAGCTTGTTGGCTGAGGCCGACTAAAAAGTCGGCGACACGTTTGAGCGGCATATCGTTTTGCTCGAAAATTACATCCAACCAGAAGCTTTTCTCGGCATACGCGCGCCGCGCGATTTGCCAAATCTCGGCCGGTTCAATCCGCCACATCGGATGACTCAAAACTTCCGGTAGCAGCGCATCGGCATCGGCAAATCGTTGCTGCTGCAGCGCGTGCACCAATCGCGCCAAGATAAGCAGCGCCACGACGTGTTCTTGATCCAAAACATTTTCGCGCCGCTCGTAATTCATAGCCACATTTTGCTGTCGTAAGTACGGCACCAGCGCGTCCAGCTGCGAACGCTCGCGCGCCAGCACGGCGACGCTTCCGTCCTGCTCGCCCATACATTTTTTGATCTCGGCAGCCAGCCACGCGTAGTGCTCGCTCTCGTGTACGAACTCGTGTGCTAAAGTGCCCACGCCGGTTTGTACAACATTTATGTTCAGCTTTTTGCTAATTCCCCGCTGTTTTTCCAGGCTGAACTCAATTTGTGTGCTCACGGCGCGCGCGCTAGCCACAACGTTTTGATTAGAGCGGTAATTTTCTTTGAGCGCAATGACGGCCGGATCACGATACGCCTCATTGAATTCCTTGATATTACCCATGTCCGCGCCCTGGAACCGATAAATCGCCTGGTCGTCGTCGCCGACAACCAAAATGTTCGGCCGGTCTTCGTGTACCGGCGCGTCGGTCACATACCGCGCCAGTTGCAGTTGGGCGCGGTTGGTGTCCTGATATTCATCAATCATGACGTACTGGAATCGCTCCTGCAAATTCCAGCGCAGCTCGTCGTGCTTTTCTAGCGTGGCGAGCACGGTCATGATTTGATCATTGAAGTCGACGAGTCCCTGCTCTTCCAACTTTTGCTGGTAATTTTCGTACAGCTCGGCCGCGGCGTATAGTTTTTCAAGATGTTTAGACGCGCTGAAAATCAGCTGCTTGTGCTCATCAAATTCTAGCCAATTATTTTTCCAGGCGGTAAACGGTTTTGATTGCGCGGCGGCTGGCAATTCGTTTGCTTCGGCTTCGGCCGCGTGCAGCTCCTGCAGAATCAGTGTGCCGATGTCGGACAAATCCGCGATTGGCTGCCTTTCTTCCGGCGCAGTTTTTTCTATTGCCCGCAGACAAGCGTTAATTTTGGCCAGCGCTTCTTTGCCGCCAGTCCGCGGCGGCCAATACTTATTGATAATTGGCGTCAGTTTTTCATAGATCTTTTGATTGGCGTCCAGAACTTGCCGTACGTCCTTTGGCTGCAAGTTGGCACGTTTGCAATCACTGATGAAATTCGTCAATTGTTTAAGAGCGAAAAACTTGCCGTCAAAACTTTGCGTCGCCAGCACGTGATTGCCGGGCAATTTTTCCAGGAGTCCTTCAATAATGCGATACTGCGTGAGCGCATCTGCTGTCGCAGCTTCGCGCCAATTGAAAAAATATTCCGGACGGGTATTCATAATCCAAGCGCCGAACGAATTGAATGTAAATATCGTCACTTGATAAGCATCTTGTCCGATGAGGTTAATCAGCCGCTCGCGCATGTTCGCTGCCGCTGCGTCGGTGAACGTCAAACATAGAATGTTGTTCGGCAGCATGGTCGGATCTTTACGCAAAATATTGCCGGCCCGCATGCTCAGCAGCTGCGTCTTGCCCGTGCCCGGCCCGGCAACTACCAGCACCGGCCCGTCGATTTGATCGACTGCTTTTTTCTGCGCGTCATTTAATGCGGCGTAGGCTTTCGCGAAAGCCTCGTTTCTATTCCCTGCCATGTCCTTATTTTACGCTAAGAAGGCGCGTCGGTGTTACTTTTGCGCGCGAGTTCTTCGCGGCCCTTTTTGAGGATACGGGCGAACCAGATGAGTTCCTTGTAGAGTTTGCTCAAAGACTTTTCGTAGCGGGCGGCGAATTCGGGCTTTGGCTCGCCGCTTTCATCGAAAATATTTTGGACAAATGGAAAATAAATATCCCACGACATGACGACGAGTCCGGTTTCGCGGACGGCTGGCACGAGTGATTCGATGGCGCGCGTGCCGCCCCAATTGCCATTACTTGCGCCGGCAAAGGCCACTGGCTTGTGGTTATAATTTCGCAATTCGCTATCGAGCATGCGCTTCAGGCTGCCCGGAAAACTGTGATTGTATTCCGGCGTGACGACGAAAAACGCGTCGGTTTTTGCGGTGATTTCGCTGTAACGCGGATCTTTGCCTTCCGGATCGTTACCATCGCTCGGAAAGTTAAATTCCTTCGGATCGACAAAAATTATTTCGACGTTTCCGAGCCGCCGCCCAAACTCGGCCACAAACCGCGCGGCCTTGATCGACTCGCGCTGCTCCCGCGTTGTTCCGGCCAGCACGGCAATCACCAACTTCTCGTCCATGCAGCTATTGTATCGTTTCTCGCCGCAAAAGTGCAGGAGTTTATTCTTCCGGCTTCAGCGGTTTGGCCGGCGCGTCGTCCGAATCTTCTTCGCGGTTGTCGACATCGGTAGCCTCGCCCAAGCCTTCGCCGTAAAGCTCGTCGCGGTCAATGTCCGTGTCGGTCACCGGATGACTTTGTGGCACATGATGCCGGTTGGTCGGATCCGGCGCAGCCGGCGGCTTATCGTCGTTTGCGAGCTGCTCTTCGTCCCGAGTCGGATCAAAAATATCATCCGGCCGCGTATCTTCCAGCGCGTCGTCTTCCGATTCGCGCTCCGCGTCACGTACATCGTCATCGTCCATAATTACCCTCCTTACAGTTACTTACCCATTATATAAGAATGCGCTATTATCACGCCAAACAAAAAGGAGCCGTTTGACGGGCTCCCCTTTGCTCACAACTTCCGCCGTTGCCAGCTTCTGTTACTAACCACCTCACGATGGCTACTTTCAACTATACGCTCCACAAAAAACTTGTCAACGCAAAATAAACATTTCATAACATGCTAATGCTTACTTCTGTGGATAACTAACTATTGACTTTCAATAAGTTCTTCGACTTTGTGCTTGGCTTTATCTAGGAGGGTTTTGGATTTTTAGCGGGCTTCGTGGGATTGTTTGACCAATTCTGCGATTTTGATTTGGGTGGCTTTGGGCAAGATCGGAATGACTAAATTCTCGACATCTTTGTCCGTAACAGTGGGGTAAGATGTTCCTGTAGTTGGTCGTTCAAGCTGCAATTTGCCTAAGAACGAACGGAGAACAACCTGGACATACTCACGCAGGGGGCTCTCAAGTTTAAAAGCCGCAAAGGCACCGCTCGCCACAAAATTACTTTGCCAGTCTTCGGGTATGATTGCGATCGCTCCTCGAGTTGGCCGCACTTTTGAAATGACCAGTTCACCACCATTAATTTTGAGCTTGGCGTTGGCTGGTAGTTCTGACGACTCAACGACATGATTGCCGGCCTCACCAGTTCCTGCATTGATGTCGCTAATCTCAATGTAGTTATATTCCTTATTTTTCTGCGTACTGTTTTGCAAGGTTTGACGCGGTGCAAGCTCGCAAAGCTTTCTAGCATTTGCCCACATTTTTCCTAAAAGCTTCTTGTATTTTGGCTGAAAGTACTCCGCATCTGCCCGTTGCGCGTTCACGGTGTCGTCCAAGTCCACCACATAGGCCCCGTAATCCATTAACCTCCCCAGCTTTGCTACCATGGCAGTATGGTCACAAACATAAACACTACGTTATACCAACGAAAGTATCGGCAGCTTTTGCCTAAACTGGATGAACGGTCAGCTCGTCTGACGGTTGGCG
>DASXEX010000021.1:0-11561 GCA_036489905.1 Saccharimonadales bacterium (SeqCode) | reverse complement strand
GTTCTCGGCTACAAGACGCCGAAAGAAGCATTAGAAGAGTACCGAGGTGACCGCGATCTAAAACTGTAATTCCAGAGATTGTTGCACTTCAAAGCAGATTGGCTACACGTCAAGTGTTGCACTTGAGGGCTACGCGCGGGTCTGTTGCCATAATTATACTCTAGCATTATAGTGACGATAAGTCAATAGACTTGTACAATATATACTACTTTACGGGCAGAGGTATTTATAAAAAGCTAGCCTGCCATAACGCTAACCTGAGATTTCCAACGAGTCGCCCACATATACGTATAACATGGGTCGCACGTGTTGCGTTTCATTCGTCATACCAGTCGCCTCCAATTCTAGCCATACACCAGGGATGTTGGTTGGCGATACCCTTGCTCTTTCGGCGCCATCCTCATCATGTAACATCAACGAGGCCTCGGATGACAACAAATGGCGAGTCAACTCGCTCTCCGGCACAGACGCTAGAAATTCTGTAGATGCCCGTGCTTGTCTAGCCAACTCGGCTTCGAAGCTCTGAACTCCAAGTGACACAATAAGCGTTCGAAAAGCCTCTGCCATGGTGGGGTCAGCTAAGCTGCGTTCTTCAAACTGCACCACATGTGCCCACTCCCTACCATCCCGTTGTGCTTGAGCCACTGCAGGTGGTAGAGCCTCAGACAATCGGCGGTGCCAATAATAAATCGGCTCATTTTCCTGGCCTGTTACTGGTGGGGTCAGCGCATCTTGCAGTACAGCCAACCGGTGTCGTAAAGTAGTGAACCGCCGTTCATGGCTATGATCTTGGTCTCTCATTATACTATATATAACACATATACATAATTTCTACAAATATGACTACATGCCCAGATGCTGCTTGATCTTGGCGATGACGTCGGCGATGACGACTTGGGATTTGACTAGGTAGTCGTCGACACCTAACTTTTCGGCGCGTTCTTTGTCAGCCTCTTGGCTGAGCGCGGTAAGCATAATAATTTTGAGGTTGGTCGTTTCGGGCGTATTGCGCAAAATGTCGAGCACCTCAAAGCCGCTGACTTTCGGCATCATCACATCGAGCAAAACCAGGTCGGGATGATACTCGAGCGCGGATACCAGCGCGTCTTCGCCATTGGCCACGCGCTTCACGTCAAAGCCTTCAGCTTGCAAACGCGTCAGGTATACGTTCGCCAGCGCGTCGTCATCCTCCACAAACAAAATGCGTTTGGGGTGAGCGGCGACGGCACCTTTTGCGGCATCGCCGGTTGCCATTGTATCCATACGTCTTAAGCTATCTTACTTTGCTTGCTTTTGCAATAAGCTCTTCACGAAACCGTCGAACATCGGATGGGCGCGATTGGGGCGTGACTTGAATTCCGGATGGAACTGACTTGCCAAAAAGAAGGGATGGTCAATGGCTTCGATCATTTCCACCAATCGCCCGTCCGGGCTGAGGCCGCTCGCGCGAATGCCCCAAGATGCATACTGCTCACGGTAGTTGTTATTGCACTCACCACGATGTCGATGACGTTCTACGATATCGTCCACGCTATACACTCGCGCCGCCAAGCTGCCTTTTTCGATACGACAGTCGTAATTGCCAAGGCGCATGGTGCCGCCAGTGTTTTCCTTGCCCTTTTGGTCGGTCATGGTGTTGATAACCAGGTTTTTGCCTGCGGGTTCTAGCTCAAATGTGGTGGCATCATGTAAGTCCGCGTTGCGGGCTGCCGCAATCACCGCCATCTGCAAACCAAGGCACAGCCCTAAGTACGGTTTTTTATGCTTGAGACAATGGTGAGCTGCTCTGATTTTGCCTTCCAGGCCACGTTTGCCAAAACCGCCGGGCACAAGCACGCCGTCGACTTCCGCAAATGCGGCTGCCTTCGCCTGATCTTCCGCTGACTCCAGTTTTTCGGCATCAATCCATTTGATGCTTATCTTCGTGTCATTCCACCAGGCCGCCGCGTGCAAAGCCTCGAAGACCGACAAATAGGTGTCTTGATTGTCCAAATATTTTGCCACAACGCCAACAGTCACGTTCTTATCGTAAACGGCCGTTGCGCGCCGAACGACCTCTCGCCAGGCCGTTAAATCCGGCCGATCCGCAGACAAGCCGAGTCGCTCGACCAAAACTTTGGCAATGCCACTAGACTCAAGCGCAAGCGGCACGTCGTAAATACTCTTCGCGTTCGGCAACAGCGCGATGGCGTCTTCGTTGACGCCCGAAAACAGGCTCAACTTTTTCTTTGTGCTCGCCGGCGCCGGCTGCTCGCTGCGTGCCGCCAGAATGTCGGGCACTATGCCGACGCCACGCAAATCGCGCACCGCATTTTGCGCCGGTTTCGTCTTAAATTCCTGACTTGTCCCGAGATAGGGCAAATACACCACGTGCACGTATGCGCAATTTTCACGGCCGACTTTCATGGCAAACTCACGGATGGCCTCGATAAAACTCAAACTCTCGTAGTCGCCGACTGTGCCGCCGATTTCGACGATATGCACGTCGTAGTCCTTGCCTGCCTTCAAAATAGCGCTCTGAATGGCGTTCGTGACGTGCGGAATGATCTGCACGGTGTGGCCTTCGTGGTCGCCGTTGCGTTCGTCCTCGATCACTTTCAGCAGCACGCGGCCGCTCATCAGCGAACTTTTCTGATCCAACTCTTCATCCAAAAATCGTTCGTAATGACCGAGGTCGAGGTCAGTTTCCGCGCCGTCTTTCGTCACAAAACATTCGCCGTGTTCCCGCGGGTTCAATGTGCCGGCGTCAACGTTCAAATACGGATCGCACTTTTGCAGGTTGACGTTGAGCCCGCGAGCTTTCAAAAGATTTCCAAGTGAAGCGGCGGTAATACCCTTTCCAAGCCCGGAAAGCACACCACCAGTTACAAAGACGTATTTCGTCTGTTTCGCCATCTTCAAGCCTCTCACGTTTTGTACTGCCAATATCTTACAGTCAGTTTGAGCGCAAAGTCAAAGTAAATTTTACCGTTTTTGCAACAAAGCTTCCGCAGCCTTGAGCTGCGTGTCGTTGCCGGCTTTTGCTTCGGCGTCGGTGAGTTGTACGATTTTGTCGGGAGTGATGCCCTTGTGCTCGATATTTTGACCGTTTGGACGATACCAGCTGGCGACCGTGACTTTCAGCTCGGCGCCGCCAGACATGCCAAGGATTGCTTGCACGACACCTTTGCCGAATGTTTTGGTGCCGATAATTGTTGCCGCACCGTTATCGTGCAGCGCGCCGGCGGTAATTTCCGAAGCCGAAGCGCTGCCGTCATTTACGAGCACAACAGTCGGCAAGCCGTGCAACGGATCGTAGCCAGTCGACGTGTAGGTTTGGTTTTCATTGCCGCGTTCCTGCATAATCATTTTGCCGCTCGGCAGCCACAGACTCGAGACGTTTACCGCTGCATCGACTTCCCCGCCCGGATTGTTACGCAGGTCGAGGATGACACTTTTGACATGATCTTTTTGAACAAATTTCTGGGCTGCTTGTTCGGCCAGGTTCGACGTGTCGTCCGAAAATGAACTAATCTGCATATAGCCGATATTGCCTGGCAAAATTTTGGTCATCACGCTCGGCACGGTAATATTCGCGCGCGTGATGGTAAAGTTCTGCTGCTGCGTGCCGCCACGCACAATGCCCAAAGTAACTTTCGTGCCCGCCGGCCCGCGGATTTTGTTCACCGCCGTGTCGGGCGACAAGCCACTCGTGCTCGCACCGTTAATTGTCGCGATAACATCTTTCGGCTTGATCCCGGCCTTGGCCGCCGGCGACCCGTCAATCGGTGCGATAATCTCGATATTGCCGCTGCTGTCCGCGCCCAGCTCCGCGCCGATGCCACTGAACGAATTATTCAGCTCATCGTTGAACTGTTTGGCTTCGGACGCGGTGAAATATTCGGTGTACGGATCGGCCGTCGATTGCGCCAAGCCTTCTTTCAGCCCATCGAGTAGCTGGCTCGTGGTCAACTTGCCGTTATAATTATCTTTAAGCGCCTGATAAACCTGATTAACGCTCGAAAAATTAAGCGAACTCGGCAAACTCGAATTCAACCTGCTCGTCCCAAACGAAATCCGTCCGTCGCCCACGCTAATGCCAAGCGCAAAAATCACCAGCGCCACAAGCACGCCAGCGCCAAACCGCGCGAATCGACCCTTCTGAAACGACTGGAACGACGTTACATTTTTTAATTTCTGCATAGAATTACGAACTTTTCCGGTCATACAGAATACCGGCTGTAACTTCCCTCACTTTTGATCATGCTTACATTATACTGAACAATCCCTGCAAACCAACTGCGGAAACGCTCCTCGCGCATTTTACACAAAATAACACTTCTCAAGGTGAGACCTTAATATTCATTAATGGAAGTGGTAGAATTCGAGATTTGGTGTAATCTTGAGATCCATTTCGCTATACATGCCCTCGTCGTAGAGATTGTACTGGCCGACGCGAACCCAGCCACCGCCTTCGTCATGCAAAACCACACCAACATGCCCGAGGCTACCGATTGGCATATATACTACGTCGCCCGTTAGTGCGCCCTCATTTGCGACAGCTTGGTCGTAATAAACAATACTGGCTACGCCCGTCGCCGCAATAACGCCATGCCACTGATAAGCATTGCCTTGGGGAGGATTCATATAGCCGAACGCCGTTACATAATTGCCGTGTGCGCTTTCGTACCAAGCGGCATAAGAGACACACTCACGATTGTATAAGCCCCACTGATCGAGCCAATTGTCTTGCGATCCGCTGCAGTGGAAATTATATCCGCCGCCACACAGTTGCTGACTCGTTAGATTCGCATAGGTAACACTACCACCAGTAGGACTAGAACTACCGCTAAATGCCGCTCGTTCGGCCGCCGCCTGCTCTTGCTCCAACTGATTAATCCGAGCGTTGTTAGCTTGGATTTGTTTAGTGTAACTGGCTTGCTGTCCTTGATTTAATGTGAGTAAGTTGTTCTGCTGCGCCCTGGTAGTACTCAGTGTCGTTTCTTGCTGCTGCTGGGTTGAAAGCAGCGCGGTCACCTGGGTCTTTTGTCCTTCGAGTTTATTTTGGAGTTTAGCAATTTGATTCAGGGTACTTTGGATCCTGCCCTGAACGGCGCTGTCGTATGTCTCCTCGTCAACAAAGCTACTGAGGTTTTTACTCGTGGCAAGCATTTCGACAGTCGTCATTTGACCACCAACGTACATGGCTTTCAAGTCATCACCAAGCACCTGCTTTTGCTGGTTAATCTTTGTTTGGTCGGCGTCGATTTGTTTTTGTAGTTCAGCCTGCCTGGTCTGACTCGCGGCAATCGCCGTTTGAATCCCGGCAATCTTTTGCTGAAGCTTGTTAATGGCATCTTGGTAGCTATTCGCCTTCACCTGTAGACCATTAACCGTGTTTTGAGTCTGGTTATTCTGGCCATTCAGATTATCAATCTGCTGCTGGATGCTGTCGGCGTGAACGATTGTTATTGAGGTGCCGCCAGTTACAAGCAAAAACACCGCAATCAAAACTGGTGCCGTTTTCAGACGGCGAAACAGGGTTGGCAGTCGGCGACTTGGTTTTTTCATAATTTTTATCTTGCTTATGCCTGTAGAAATAATAGCATGAATTGTCATGTTTTGTAAATTACCCTCGCTTGAATTGGTTTGTAATTTTTACAAACTTGTTTGTTTTTGGTAATCAATCGGCGACGAACCTTCTCAGAATGGTGCAGTGTGGGTGAACGCCGAGCACCGAAACACAGCGTACGTGGAAGTACGTGAGCATCGGAGCGCAAGCGTTCACTTGCAATGTGCTGTTCTGTGAAGGTCCCTCGAGTTATTTCGGTGACTTGAACTTTAGGTAGCGGCGGGTCGCGATAACAGAAGATGCCGCTCCAATTACTATGCCGACGCCCAGCTGCAATGTCAAGAGCCAGAAAAAGTTATGATGGAAATACGTGTTGGCATAACCGATGTCGAGCAGGCCAAGGCTGCTGGCTTGCAGCCCGGAACTTGCCGTCACAAACAGCGCGCTGATGAGGCCGACGGAAATCAGCGCCGACAAAACACCGTAAATCACGCTTTCCACCACAAACGGCCCGCGGATATACCACGTGCTGGCGCCGAGCAAACGCATGATGGTCAGCTCGTCGCGACGGTTGAAAATAGCCATTTGAATCGTGTTAAAAATAATCAGCATGGAAATGAGTGCGAAAAGCACCACCGCCAGCACGCCGGCGCGCTTCAAAATGCTTGTAGCGTGCGCGATTTTATCGATGGCGGCTTTTTGGTCGCCGGCATACGACGTGCCGGCTTGCGGATCCTCGAGCGCAATAGTCGATGGCTGATTCAGAACTTTTGCCACTTGGTCAATTTTCGACGGATCATATGGGTCGACTTGGATCGACGCCGGCAGCGGATTGCCGGTTTCGTTGATGGCCTTCAGTAGATCCTGGTTGTTAGCATTTTCGACTTTGTACTCGGCCAGCGCCTGGTCTTTCGACACGAAGCTAACACTTTTTACCTCTGATAATTGCCGCAGTTTAGCCATCAGTTGTTGGCTCTGCTGCTGAGTCGTCGTGTCGCTCAAATAAATCTTGATGTCAATTTTACTATTAATTTGCGCGATGGTATTGTTGAACGTCGCACTCGTCACGAGCGAAAACAGGATAATCGTCAGCGTCACGACCATCACGGCCATAGCTGCCATGGCCAGCCACGTGTTGCGCGCGAAGTTGACGGCACCGGCTCGGACGACGCGTGAGAATGTGATAAATTTATGCTTCATAAAATGGTTTTCAATTAACGATGGTTAAATTTTGTAACTCGCGTTTGCCCGGTCGCTGGCAATTTTGCCGTGCTGGATGGTCACCACGCGGCGCTTGAGGCGGTTAACAATTTCCTGATTATGCGTGGTGAGCAAAACGGTCGTGCCGTAGCGGTTAACTTTTTCCAGAACTTTTATGACGTCCCACGCGTGTTTGGGATCGAGGTTGCCGGTCGGCTCATCGGCGATGAGGATTTTCGGCTGGCGCACAATGGCGCGAGCGATGGCCACACGCTGACGCTCGCCGCCGGACAGTTCCAGCGGCATGTTTTTTTCCTTGCCTTTCAAGTTAACAATGTCGAGCACGCGCGGCACGGTGTGGCGAATTTCTTTGTTGCCCATGCCGACAATCTCGAGTGCGAACGCCACATTTTCGAACACCGTTTTGTTCATCAGCAATTTATAATCCTGGAACACCACACCGATTTTTCGCCGCAACAGTGGAATATCGTGGTCGCGCAATTTGTCATAATCCACGCCGCCGACGATAATCTTGCCGGCCGTCGGTTTTTCCTCGCGCGTCAGCAGCCGCAATAGCGTAGTCTTGCCCGCGCCGCTCTGGCCGACCACAATCACGAATTCTTTCGGCTCCACATGCAAACTTACGCGGTCGAGCGCCGGCGCCGTGCTCTTGCCATACGTCTTCGTTACCCTGTCCAACAAAATCATTACGCTTTAGTATACAAACAAATGCCTGCGACGTCTACGATAAGCTAGCTCCGACTGACGCGCTTTTGCAGCGCAGCGTCGAATGTCAGAACATCGCCAACTCTGCCAGCTCGTTTGAGCGCGAGCAGCCAGCAATCCTCGAAACTGAGCGGCCTTTCTGAAACGAAAAGTTTGACCGCCGCAGCTGTGAGCTCGCGGTCGGTGATATAAAAAACCGCTTCGCGCAAGAGGGATCGGTAAACGTCGGCGACCCGTTGCTTGTCGAAACCATAGTTCGAATGCAAAACATATCCGAGTTCTTCGATAATGACGCGGTCAAGCAATAGCGAGCCGGGTTTTGCCTGCTCAAGCATTTGAGTTGCTTGTGGACTTAGGACGGCATGGTCACTTACGATCCGGCGGACCAGAATATTCGTGTCGATTGCTACCACTCGCCACCTTGTTTGTAGAAAATATTGCGCGCTTTGTCCATGTCGGCTTGTGTCACAGTTTTGTTGAAGCCGCGGCGCTTCAAATCAGCCTGCAGCTGGCGGGAAACCTCTGCGAGACTAGGAACTTTTTTTAGCACTATCTCAGTGCCGCGGCGTTCAAATTCAATCCGGTCTTTGCTCGTAATACCCAATTCATCCCGAATTTCCTTTGGGATGGTCACCTGAAATTTGCCGGTAATACCATAGGCTGCATTCATACTTCTCAGTATAGTAATACTCTGCCTGCGTGTCAACCTTACTGGCCGATTGAGTAATCGAGATACGCGTTGATGAACGGATCGAGGGTACCGTCCAAAACGACGTCCGGGTCGGAAGATTCGTGACGTGTGCGCAAATCTTTGACTTGTTTGTACGGGTGCAGGACGTAGCTGCGGATTTGGTTGCCCCACGCCGCTTGTTCGTTCGGGCCTTTGAGTTCGCTGATTTTTTCGGCGTGCTGTTCGGTTTGCAATTGCGCGAGGCGCGAGCGCAAAATCGTCAGCGCGGTTTCTTTATTTTGCAATTGGCTGCGCTCATTTTGGATGACCACGACGATGTTTGTCGGCAAGTGCGTGACGCGCACGGCAGAGTCGGTCGTGTTCACGGATTGGCCGCCGTGGCCACCGCTGCGGAAAACGTCTATTTTCAAATCCTTTTCGTCGAGTTCGAGCTCGTCCGGCTGGTCGATTTTCGGCAAAATTTCTACCTTCGCAAACGAAGTCTGGCGCAAATGGTCGGCGTTGAATGGCGAAAGCCGCACCAGCCGGTGCACGCCGTGCTCGCCCTTCAATTTGCCGTACGCAAAGTCGCCGTCAATTTCAAACGTCGCGCTTTTCAGACCCGCTTCTTCGCCCGCCGATTCGTCAACCATATTCACCTTCCAGCCATTTTTCTCGGCAAATCGCACATACATCCGCAGCAACATTGCGCTGAAGTCCTGCGCGTCCGTGCCGCCGGCACCGGCATGAATACTGACAATCGCCGCATTGGCGTCATGCGCTCCAGTAAATTTCAGATCATTTTTGAGTTCGGCGAAATGTTTTTCGAGCAAGCCGAGTTGAGTATGTAAATCATCCGCCAAACTTTTGTCACCAAGTGCCGCCAATTCCGCCAGCTCGCCCAGGTCTTTTCGCAAATCCCGCCACGGCCGCAACCGCCGCTCAAGACTAGCCTGCTGTTTGCTCACTGCCTGCGCCTTGCTCGTATCTTGCCAAAAATCGGGCGCAGCCATTTGCTCTCGCAAGCGTCGTTCTTCTTCGTCCAACTTGGCAAAATCCAGCCGTTCAAGCGCCGTTGCAACTTCCGCTTGCAGCGTTTTTGCTTTCGTCTGCAACTCGTCCATGAACTACACTTTAGCAGATTTTGCCGGCTCGTTCTGCCACAGCGGCGCGAGTTTGTCCTGGAGTTCGAGTGCAAAGTCTTCGCCGCAGTTGCCGAGCGCGCCGACACCCCACGTGCTGCCGGCGAACATTTCGCGGGCCACGGCGATGATACTGTCGCGCGTGATATCGCGGATGCGTTTGGGAATTTGGTAATAATCTTCGATAACGTCGTCGAAAAAGTAGCGCTCGCTGTAGCCGTTTGCCGTGCCGCCGACGGTTTGCGCGCTGCGTTGATAGCGCCCGAGCGCGTACGCTTGGGCGGCTTCGATGTCTTTTGTCGGCAAATCTCCGGTAAAAAGTTTGTTCATTTCTTCGACGATGATGTTGCACAGTTCACCGGCATTTTTGCGCGAAACCTGTGCACCGAACCACCAGCCGCTGCAAAGTTTGGATTCATTGATGCCCGAACTCATGCCGTAAATCAGACCACTCTCGCGGGCTTTGCCCAAAATTTTGGAATGCAGCGTTTCGGTCAGCAAAGTATTTGTGAGGTTGAGCGCGTCGGACTCGGGTTCGGACAAGCGGTGTTTCAAAAACGTGTCGACGTAAAAATACACGTTTTTGACCGTCGGATTGTCAATATACAGCGGCTTTTGCAAAGCGTGCGGCCGTTCGTCGGGCAGCGCGATTCGCCGACCTTTCGGCAGCGCCACTTGCTCCAATGTTTCTTCGATCTGCTCGGCGCGCTTCGGCGTCAGGTTGCCGGCAATCACGAAGCGCATGTTGCCGGTGCGGTGCGTAGCCTCGTAATGCTCGCGAATGTCTTTGAGTTTGACGTTCTTCATGAGTTGCAGTCGTTCGGCGTCGGTCTTGGCCAAAAAGCCGTACGCTTGCCGCAAACTTAAACTCAATTCACGGAAATGGTTGTTCGCACGCGCCGTCAGCTCTTCCTCGACATTGCCATATTCGGCAGTAAATTCGTCGCGCTTGAACAGCGGTTTAGCGATGGCGACGAGCAGCAAGTCGAGAATCCTGTCCCACTCAAAATCCGCACATTCAGCTTCGTATGTAATGTCATAAACACCGGTCGATGCATTGCTGTACGCTCCGTTTTTCTCGAGCTCCGCCGAAAAATCCCGCGCTCGCAGGAACCGCTCGTTCGCGCCGAGCAGCACGTGCTCCATCAAATGCGGCACTTCCCATTTTTGCGGGTCCACCAAATATTCGCCCGCTCGGAAGTTAAACTCGAACGTCATCACCTCCGCCGCCGGCACATACACGAGCAACCCCCGCGCGCCATTCTTCAAAACCAATTCAGAAACCGTGTGTTTCAAGTTCGCCCTTCGCTAGCGTTCAAAATCTCGTACTTACTGTACCACAGTCCGCTACTTTGTTGGCTCGTCCGAAGCCACAAAACTTCTTCCCCTCAGAAAATTTTTATCTGGAAACTCTCGGTCAACTTAGAGCATGGGATTGTTATAATAGTCAACTACCGTTCCAGCGGTAGATACTGGACCGACGTCTTGGGGCGGCACGCCGTAATTGTAACCCTCAAGGCCAGTAGTGTCGAAATGTTGGAACCCTCCTGCTCCCAAGCCTATAGTTGCGTATGCCAAGTAGCCATTGAGGTTAGAGCCATTCATCCAACCGGCTAGCGGTCGGCTCGAGTTATCACGAGCCCAATCACTAAACCCGGGACCGGCAAAGCCTACCTCAGTTGTGTCCGGGCCGGAGGTGTCTATTTGGGATGCGAACTTCGCATCTGCTGAACTCGGCTTGCCACTTTTATCAAGACCTACTACAACGTCAAACGTTTCTTCACCCCCGACAACTCTGCGGCTACCGGTAAGCTCCACCAAACCATCGCCCAGTTTGTGCTGGTGATATGCTCCACTAAGAGCGGTTCGAGCAATGCCGCGTTCCGCTGACCCGATAGTATTCGCTATCTCGGCTTCGGTTCCGGAGCCATATTCCATCCCATTTCCGAGGGGAGAGGTGCTGTAGAAATGCCAGGCCGCTACCGACGCGCCCGCAAGACCGGCACCAACTAGTCCGATCCGGCCCAGACGCCTGCGCAAGGTACCCGGCTGCTTTGGAGGAGTATAATCATCATAATTAATCAGCCCTGGTTCAGTGGGTGTTACTGCATCCTGGTTTCGTGCTCTCCATCCCCGCATGCGGAAATGAAGCGTGACACCTGTACATGAAATGCGGTTTTGAAGCGTGACACTTTTTCTGGATATCGCTCATGGCTACACTGTGTAGATTGCATACTGTGAGAGCATGAAAAAACTACACACACCTCACCAA
>DASXEX010000015.1:0-2842 GCA_036489905.1 Saccharimonadales bacterium (SeqCode) | reverse complement strand
TTTCTGAGTTCTATCGACTTTTCATAGTTATTACGTTACGGGGGTGGTATCTTTTCAATCATTGACCTTGAAATTTCCGCTGACTCAGCTAACACCTTAAAAAGTGTTGTCAAAATTCGTCCCCAACCAGTGAGCATGCATTGCGCCTCTTGACCTTAACAGGGAGAAATATACTATAAGTTTTAGGAGAGTTTCTTGACGCGGACGGCGGTGCCGTAGGCGGCGACTTCGTTCATGACGTTGCCGATGTCGCCGCTGTCGAAACGCATGGCAAGCACGGCGTTTGCACCTTTGGCCGCGGCTTCGTCGCGCATGCGTGCCAAAGCTTGTTCGCGGCTATTTGCCAGCAACTTGGTGTAGCCGCGGACTTCGCCGCCGAAAACGGTGCGAAGGCTCGCGCCGACATTGCCGAATACGTTGCGGCTGCGCACGATCAAACCGAACACTTCACCAAACGCCTCCACGACTTCATAGCCGGCCAAATCGTTGGTGGTGGCGACAATAACGTCTTCGGTTGCCATTACTCTCTTTCGGGCTTCTTTCTGGATCGATTGGCTTTGGATTGATTCGGAGCGGGTAAGCTTTTTGGGCCGCGGGTATATTTGTCGCGGAGCAAGGCTTGCTGCAATGCCTCGAGCACCTTTTCAGCCTGTTCGTGATTCATGCCTAGCCGCGCGACCGGCACGGCTGCTTGAGTCGGCTCGACGTATTGCGTAAAATTCATCACCACGCCGGACGGATCGGCGGAAACACTAATGCCGTTCGTATAAACCACGCGCGCATCCAGGCCGAGCACCATCAGCACCGGCTGTTTGCTCATATGCGGCGGCACATTTTGTTGATGGTCGTGGTCGCAAAACATGTCGTGCTGGTCATAGCCGGCCAGTTCCCACAACTGCACCGCTTCGTCGTCACGGATATCGAAGTGACTGATGAGCAGCAGCAAAACATCTTCGCTCGGCAGCTTTACGCCTTGCTCAAAACGCTCTAGCTCGTCGGTGTCAATTTCGACCGCGCCCGAAACTTCGGCCACACTTTCGCGCAACTTCTGACGCATCGTCCGCAAATGCGTCCCCAAACTTAAGTATGGCGGCTCAACCTTCTTGTCACTCATATTACTCATAAATTCCATAGTACCGCTTCCGCACGGTTCGGCGCAAGGTATAATGGTTTAAGAAATGAACATATTCAACGATGTGGCGCTGGCCGACTATTCCACGATGCACCTGGGCGGGACGGCGGCGCATGTGGCAGAAATTCATGACCGGGGCGAGCTCACGAACGCGCTGGCATGGGCGGAACACCAGCAATTGCCAGTGGTGATGATTGGCGGCGGCAGCAATATCTATTGGCGCGACGAAGGATTCAGCGGCCTGTTGCTCGTGAATCGGTGTCTGGGCTACGAGGATTTCGCCGAAGACGAATCGAATCATTACTTGACAATCGGCGCGGGCGAAAATTGGGACAGTGTGATCGAACGCAGCGTACAAGCCGGTTTAACCGGCATCGAAGCTTTGAGTTTAGTTCCCGGCACCGCCGGCGCCACACCGATACAAAACGTCGGCGCGTACGGCCAGGAAATCGCCCAAACTTTAGTAAGCGTCGAAGCCTACGACAATCAAGCCAAAAAATTCGTAACAATTCCCACCGTCGATTGCGCGTTCGGCTACCGCACCAGCCGCTTCAAAACCGGCGCCGACAAAGGCCGGTTTTTTATCACGGCTATCACGCTGCATCTTATAAAGGGCAATCTTGAGCCGCCGTTTTATAAGGTGCTGGATAATTATTTTGTCGAGCGCTCCATCACCGAATTCTCACCGCAAGTGGTGCGCGACGCGGTTATTGCCATCCGCTCAGCCAAGCTGCCTGATCCGGCGCTCGTGTCCAACAACGGCTCATTCTTCGCAAATCCCGTCGTCGACGAAGGCATGTTCGTGCAAATCCAAGCCGACTACCCGGGCGCGCCGCATTGGCCGCAAGAAAATGGCCAAGTCAAACTCCCGGCCGCTTGGCTGCTCGAGCAAGCCGGCTTCAAAGACATACACGACCCGGAAACCGGCATGGCCACCTGGCCCACGCAAACCCTCGTGCTCGTCAACGAACACGCCCGTTCCGAAGCCGACCTCGAAAAATTCAAACAAAAGATCCTAACTGCCGTCCAGCAAAAATTCCACATCACACTCGAGCAAGAGCCGGAATTGCTACCGTAGATTAAATTTCCACAAACTCTTTTGGATTCACGAATTCTTTGAGAGCAACCCCCCAAGCGACCATGTCGGGGATGTTGGGAATTTTGGGCTCAAGCGCTGGCAAGTCATCGACGGCCACCCAGCGAAATTCCGAATATTCTTCTGGATTGAGCGTGATTTTGCCGCCCATGAACTGCGCCAGGTAGTGCGGCAGAATCATGCTGCTGCCATCCTTTTTGCGAAAAAACAAATTGTTTGTGGCCTTCGGGTAGACATGAATTTTGGCGGACTCGCCGATTTCTTCGTTTTTCTCGCGCGCCAAGCCAGCAAGTATACTTTCGTCGCTTGTGTCCATCTTGCCACCGATGAACGAGAATGCGCCGTCGTAATCCGCCTCGCCTTGACGTTTTGCCAATAGTACACTTGACCAGTCCTCAGAAAAGACGATGATCTTTTGGCAGTATTGGAAACTGTATTTCGGGTCGCTCATAACGCTCCCTAATTTATCTTATTACTCACCTTACGCAAAACCCCTCCCATTTCCTGAAAGCTGAGGCATACTGCATACTGAAAGGCAGATAACCTGACAAAGGATCTGCGATGCCAAAACCAAAACAGCCATCAAAACCATCAGTAAAACCGCTCAACCTCCC
>DASXEX010000009.1:0-7953 GCA_036489905.1 Saccharimonadales bacterium (SeqCode) | reverse complement strand
CAAGCTGGAGCGACTGGCGAGAGCAAGCAACCTGAACCACTTCGCCCTAAAGGCAAAGCTATACCTGAAAGCGCAGCAAGCCAGCATGGGGGAGCTTCAGGCGCTCAAAGAGGCTGGAGGTTTTGCGTAAGGTGAGTTATTGAGTTAGTAATTCCGCGAGTGCAGTTAGTCCCCACCCATAAGTCGCGGTATGGGTCGCCCGGGTGAGGGTATAGTTTCGGGAAGGACGGTCAGTTCACGGGCATAGTTTAATACTTCTGCCGGTGGAACGCGTCCGAGTGCCCGAATGCGGAAATGAAGCGGGACAGCAGCTTTACGAAATGCGGTTTTGAAGCGGGACACTTTCCGGATATTGCTCATGGCTAGCAGCATGCATCCGTGTACGGTGAGAGTATGAAAAAAATTACACTCATCTTACCAAGCATGAACGGAATGAAATACAGGAGCTGACTGATAAAGGCTACGGCGTCAGGGCCATTGCCCGTATGCTCGGTCGCGGAAAAACGACCATCAGCAACGAGCTCAAACGCAACCAGATCAACGACGAGTACGTCGCTGCCAAGGCTCACCCCAAAGCTTATGCCCGCAGGCGGGCCGCCAAGTTTCAGGGTAAGAAGATTGTGGTAAATCAGGACTTGCAAACCTTCATTGACCGAGCCCTCATGGCTGGTCAGTCACCGCAGGCCGCTGAGTGTCCCGCTTGAGGGCTGCGAGTGGGGTGTATCATTTAATATATATAATACCATATAGTATCACGTTATACTATAGCCGTGGCCGGTTTTTCGGACTCGCCTGTCGACTGACTTTTGTCGAGCACCAGTCGCACGCTCACGCCTTTTCGGTGTTTCTTGATCAATAAATCGACAAGCGGCTCCAAGTTAAACGATTAGTCGGCGATGCGGATTTTCTTCTTCGCTGTGCCGATAAAATCCAGAAAAGCTTTGAGCGTGTCATCTTGCGGGGAAAAATAAGTTTTGCGAGTATTGTTAATCACCTTTTTATTATAACGAAAGGCTGCAGGCAGTTGCTATGCTTCCCAAGTCATCATATCCGCTACTCAGACAAATTAAAATTAATGCAATACCTCGCCCGCTAAGGCTTCAGCTATGCCGCTATTAAATTTGTCATGCAAGATGATGGTTCTTCAAGAACCTAGTAATAGTCTGAGTGCAGGCAATATTGCAGATTTTGCCGCTACGCCCGCCTGAAGCATGCCCATGAGTGTCTTGGGTGCAATCCACTCTCCGTTGGTAAACTCCTCTTTGCTGTAATTTGGATTGCCGCCGGCGTAATCCCTGTAGACTAGCAGTGCTTCGTATGATGGTTTAGCTTGAGAGGGTGCAAGTTTACCTAGGACCTGAAGCCGAGACACATCAACGTTCAGCTCCGCCTCTTCTCGGAATGCTCGCTGGATGGCATGGGCGTACGATTCGCCCGCGAGCACATGTTCCGCAACGCTGAAGTCAAGCCCCCCTGGTGCGATGGACTTGTGTAGGCTTCGCTTCGGGACCCAGATGAGTCCTTGTGTGTTGATAAGAAACGCAACTGCAAATCTTGCATAGCCGTTCGGATGTCTATACTTAAGCTTTACCATGTCGCCGCGACGGACAGTCCCAACGACGTTGTCATCTATATCCACCAAGTCCAAAATCTCATCGTTTTCGTTCATGCCGCAATGATAGCAGGGTCTACTCCGTTTTTCTAACTTTGCTACGCCATTGCGCCGGCGTGAGCCGGGACTTTGCCATGCAGGTCGTTGATGATGATGCGGCGGTTCGTGATTTCGTTGATTTGCGTGCGGTCGACGCTCAAACTGCCGCCGGCCAGGCTCTTATAAATTGGCTGTGAAACGTATAGTTTTTGGATGTACATGGTCGTGACTTCGGTGGCGAAGTCGGTGACCTTGCCGACTTTTTGTTTGTCCACGGTTTCGACCGGCTTGCCGAGGAGTTCGAAGTTGAGTTTGATGATGTCTTTGAGCCGCACCAGCTCGCCCGGTTCGCTCAAAACATCGTGGTCATTCACCACAAGACCTTGCGCGATGACATCGCGGATGTCCTGGTACAGCAGCACAAGATGCTGTTTGTTGGAGCGGTCGTTGCAGTAAAAGCCCTCGATTTTCAGATTGTTTGGATTAACAATCGGCGCCACGGCGGTCGCGATGGCCGTGCCGGTACGCAGACTCAGTACCGGCCGGTTGATGATTGCGTTGCTCAATTGCAGCATATTCGTAGTATAGCGCAAAGTGCTTTCGCTTGCCCGCTCGCAAGCATCCACGTTAATATTACTTGAGATGAAAACGTGGCAGACGGATTCCGCAAGTTTGGAAGCTACCGAAGCGCTTGCCGAAAAAATCGGCAAAAGGCTGAAGGGCGGCGAGGTAATTGAACTCGTCAGCGATCTTGGTGGCGGCAAAACGGCGTTCGTTCGCGGGCTGGCGCGCGGCTTAGGATCGCGCGATCACGTTGCCAGCCCGACGTTCACCATCAGCCGCGAATATCAGGCCGGCGAGTTGACTTTGTATCATTTTGATTTTTATCGCTTGAGCGAGCCGGGAATTATGAGCGCGGAACTGGCTGAGATTTTGGATGATCCGAAAGCCGTGGTTGCCGTCGAATGGTCTGATATCGTCCAGCACGTTCTGCCCGAAAAGCGGCTGAGCGTAAAGTTTGCGCTCAACGGTGAAACCAGCCGCCAGCTCGATTTCACTTACCCGCCCGAACTCGCTTATTTAATTCAGACGGAAACATAAAATGCTGATCCTAACCATCCGCACCGACAAACCCGAAGCCGAACTTGGCTTGTTCGATAATGATAGAAAATTGGAATACATCACGTGGCAAGCGCACCGCGAACTTTCGATCGTCGTCCACAAAAAAATCGAGCAGCTACTTTCTGCTGAGGGTCAGACCCTTAGCAACTTGGAGGGCGTCGTCTGTTTCATAGGCCCAGGCAGTTTCACGGGCCTGCGCATCGGCCTGACGGTCGGTAACGCGCTGGCGTATGGTTTGCAGATTCCAATCAAGGCCGCAGTTGGCGATACGTGGATTCAAACCGGCATCGCCGAGCTCAAAAACGGCGAAGCCGACGAAATTGCCCTGCCAGAATACGGCGCCGACGCGCACATCACCCAGCAGAAAAAGTAGGCGCGCCGCGCCCGCAAAATGGCGAAAAACGTTGTCATTTGCGCCGCGATGGCGTATATTGCTTACTAGGATTTGCCGAGTTTTCGGGATTATCCAACACTCAAATTTCTAATATTCAATTCGATTTTCAGATTGTGCAAGATCAAGGCTAGTGAAGTGATAGCGATTGCCTGCAAACGCGCAGTCTGCCGATAGAAAGGAAAAACATGGAAGTAATTACCATTGTCCTAACTTTGGTGGGACTTGGCGTTGGCTTTGGTGCCAACACGGTTATCATGAAACAAAAAGTCGGCTCGGCCGAAGACCAGGCCAAAAAGGAGCTGGAAAAAGCCAAGCGCGAGGCGAGTAAAATCGTGAATGAAGCGCGGGACGAGGCGGCCAAACTGGCCGAGGTCGCGCGCAAAGAAGAAAGTGAGCACCGGCGCGAGCTGAAGGATTTGGAAAACCGGCTGGTGCAGCGCGAAGAAAGTTTGGACAAAAAGCTTGACCAGCTTGATAAGCGCACCGAAAGTCTGCGGGCGAGCGAGGGTGACGTTGAAAAACTCAAAGACGAAATCCGCGACATCCGCAAAAAGCAGCAGGAAAAATTAGAAAAAGTCGCCAAGCTCAGCCAAAGTGACGCTGCCGAGAAGCTAATGCAAATGACCGAGCGCGATATTCGCGGCGACTTGACCGGCATGATTGCCAAAATGCAGAACGAGGCGAAGGACGAAGCCGAAGAACAAGCTGCGCTGATTATCACGACCGCCATGGAGCGCATGGCCAGCGAAGTCACGGCCGAGCGCACGGTTACGAGCGTCAAGCTTGAAGATGAGGAAATGAAAGGCCGAATTATCGGCAAGGAAGGCCGCAACATTCAGGCGCTGCAGCGCGCAACGGGCGTGGACATTATGGTGGACGACACGCCGGGCTATATTGTGCTGTCGAGCTTTGATCCGGTACGGCGCGAAGTGGCGCGGCAGGCGCTCGAGCTTTTACTGAAAGATGGCCGCGTGCATCCGGGCCGTATCGAGGAAGTTGTCGAAAAAGCGCAGAAAAATGTCGAGAAAGACGTCGTGCGAGCTGGCGAAGATGCGGCGCGCGAAGTCGGCATCATCGGCATTCCAAAAGAAATTTTGCATTTGCTCGGTGAGCTGAGATTCCGCACCAGCTATGGCCAAAACGTACTCAAACACTCGACCGAAATGGCGCACATCGCCGGCATGATCGCCGAGGAAGTTGGCGGGGACGTGAAGACGACGAAATATGCGGCGCTCGTGCATGACCTTGGCAAAGCGTTGACGCACAAAATCGAGGGCAAACACCACCACATTTCCGGTGAGATGCTGCGCAAATACGGCGCGCCGGAAGCGGTTGCATTGGCGGCCGAGCAACACCACGATGACGTGGAAGCGACTTCGGTCGAAGCTTTGATTATCCGCGTTGTTGATGCAATTTCAGCTTCGCGCCCGGGTGCTCGCAACATCAGCGCCGAGAATTTCGTGGAGCGCATGAAGGATTTGGAAAACGTCGCTAACAGCTTCAGTGGCATTGAAAAATCCTACGCCATTTCCGCCGGCCGCGAAGTGCGCGTGTTCGTCAAGCCGCAAGCCATCGACGACCTTTCGGCCATCAAACTTGCCCGCGATATCGCCACCAAAATCGAATCGACCATGCAATATCCGGGCACGATCAAAGTGAATGTCATCCGCGAAACCCGCGCCATCGAATTCGCGAAGTAGCCATGATCAAAGCAGTTCTGTTTGATAATGGCGGTGTACTGACTGAGGGCGGCAAAGGTGATGGATTCACGCAAATCTTTGCCGACATTTACGGCATCGATGCGGCAAGCGTGAAGCTTGGGCAGGTCGGCGATTTTTTTCGTAATGCTATATCTGCCGATGATTTTTTTGCTGAAATGAACCGACGAAACCCAGGGCCAATCCAGGCAACTGCGGCAATGTTTGTTGAGTATGCCGCCCCGGTATTTGTGCGGTCCGAGCCCGTCCGCAATATGGAGACAGCTCTGCGCAGAGCCGATATACGCACTGGTATTATCTCGGATGCAATCGCTATAATTGCCGACGAGCATAAACGTCGCGGCGACTACGATGGCTTTGATCCCGTACTGCTTTCGTGCGAAGAAGGCCTAGCCAAGCCGGATGTGGCAATCTACGAACGCGCGCTTGCCAAGTTGCGTCTGCTGGCACCCGAAGTGCTTTTCATCGACGACAAAGATAGCTGCTTGCTCCCCGCTCGCCAGCTCGGCATGCACACAATTTTGGCCAAATCGCCCGAACAGATCGTGCGTGATGTGCGGCGTTTGCTAAAAACAGAGAATAATCTCGAGCTCTAAGCTACAATAAAAACATGCGGATTTTGTATGTTGGTGATGTGATGGGCGAGCCGGGGATTCGGGTGGTTGAAAAAGTTTTGCCGGATTTGCGCCGCGAGAAACAGATTGATTTGGTGATTGCGCAGGGCGAGAATGTGACTGACGGCCGCGGGATTTCGCCGGAAGATTTTAACCGGCTGCAAGCGGCGGGCGTGGATTTTTGCACGGGTGGGAATTGGAGTTTGTACCGCGACGAGATTATTCCGATGATGGACGATCCGGACGAGCCGATCATTCGGCCGGCGAATTATCCGGCAGGTACGCCCGGGCTCGGCTACAAATTTATCGAGACCACAAAAGGCAACGTGCTGGTCATCAGTTTGCTGGGCCACATCGTCGGCAAAGATGCGGACAAACCGGTCGACAACCCGCTGCACGTCATCGACCGGATTTTGGAAGAAGAAAAATCCACGAAGTGCGTGGCGACCATCGTCAATTTCCACGGCGATTTCAGCAGCGAAAAAGTCGTCATCGGCCATTACCTCGACGGCCGCGTCACGGCCGTAATCGGCGACCATTGGCACGTGCCAACGGCCGACGCGGAAGTCTTGCCAAACGGCACCGCGCACATTACGGATGTCGGTATGTGCGGCTCGCTCGATTCCAGCCTCGGCGTCACCTTCGCCAGCGTCATCCCCCGCTGGCGCGACAACCTCAAAACCCGCAACGAACTACAGACCACCGGTCGCATGCAATTCAGCGCTTTGCTTATTGAGTCCGAGCTCACTGGTCTCGCCGCAAATATCAAGCTTGTCCAGAGGGTTTTTGAGGTTTAAATAATGGTATAATTTCAGTATGGCAGTACAGTTGGAGCAGAAATATTTGAACGAATTGCTGACGATTGTGCGGGCGCATGTCGATGTGCGCACGTGGCGGCCGGTTATTTTTGGCTCGCGGGCGCGCGGGACGGCGCAGCGGTTTAGCGATGTTGACCTTGGATTTGTCGGCTCGCAGCCGTTGCCGCAAAAAATGAAGACCGAGCTGTGGGAAGCGTTGGACGATTCCGATATTCCGTATGTAATCGACATTGTGGACCTGAGTTCGGTATCACCGGAGCTGCGCGAACTGGCCGGAAAGGAAATGGTGCAGTTGGCATGAACGACAAGCTGGAAGCGCAAAAGGGGCAGCTCAAAAAGGCGAAAGGTTTTCTCGATCGCGCGCTCAAGCAACCGGAAAACGAATTTCAGCGTGCCGCCGTGATTCAAGCGTTCGAATTTTGTTTCGAGCTGTCGTGGAAATATCTGAAGACGCTCGTCGAGGACGACGGCAGCATGATCGCGAGTCCGAAAGCGGTAATCCGCGAAGCCGCACGCCACGGTTTCATCGACAATCCCGAGGATTGGTTCGGATTTTTGCAGTCGCGCAATCTCACCACGCACACGTATATCGAAGCGGTCGCAGAGAAAGTATACGCAACCGTTAAAGACGAATTTGCGGCTGCGCTGGAAAAGCTTATCGTTAGCAACGATTAACAAACCCAGCCGCAACGAACTAGAAACCACCGGCCGCATGCAATTCAACACGCTTCTCATCGAATCGGACGATAAGGCGGGTCTAGCCAAAAGAGTGAAGCTCATCAGAAAATTTTCGGCAGCAATCTGTTAAAATAAAATTTATGCAAACGAAATCCGGCAAGCCTATTCATCCAATCGGCATTGGCACATGGAATGTCGCCAGCCGTCGCAATCCGAATGTAGTAGATGATAAATATGGAAACGTAGAGGCTGTGCACGACAACGAAACCTCGGAAATCGAAGCTATATCTTACTCAATTAGTAAAGGTCAAAATCACATTCACTGCGCTGAATTGTATGGTGCTACTTACACAAACCAAGTCGTTGGACGTGCGATAGCTGGCTTTCCGCGAGAAGACCTATATGTCACCAATATGCTTTGGAAAACGAGTGTCGCCAAAGGTCAAGTGCGACCGACTGTTGGAAAAATGCTTAAGAAACTCGGTACCGATTATCTCGATTTGCTCTATATTCACGCGCCCTGGCAAGACACGCCCTGGCAGGAGGCGATTCCGCAAATTGACGAGCTTATTGATGAAGGTATGGTGCGGGCGTTCGGTGTCAGCAATTTTACTATCGAAGACATGAAACGGACTCAGTCGATCGCCAAGCATCCGATTACCGCGAATCAGATGAATTATAATGTGCTCCATAAAATTGAAGTTAATCAGTCTTTTCAGAATTTTTGCAAGCGGCATGGTATTGCACTCGTTGCTTATCAGCCGATCAAGCGTCAGGAAGTTTTGCAAAATGCCACAATTCAGTCGATCGCCAAAACCTAAGGAGCTCCCCCTAAATAACCCCAGCACTCTGCGGGTAGATTGAGTAGTTCCATTCCGGGTGGAACCTATGTGACTTAAGAGCCTGTTCACGATCTCGCTTTCGTTGCCAAAATTGTCCATTTTGAGTGACAATTCGT
>DASXEX010000012.1:0-18202 GCA_036489905.1 Saccharimonadales bacterium (SeqCode) | reverse complement strand
GGCCAACGAACAAGTCATCGGCGTCCTGAAGCGATTCAGGATTATTGCGGAGAAGTACCGGAACAGGCGGAAACGCTTTGGATTACGCTGGAACCTGATTAGTGGGATCTACAATTTGGAACTGGCTGGGAGAGTTGGATGGGGTTGGGGAAGAGGTCTATTATAAAGGCCGACCGGTGTGGCTGTGCACATATTACGGACGGGTGTATAATACCCCGCTAAGCCCCGATGCAGTTTATGAGTTCCTTCGTGAGGCATTACGTTATCCGGTAGAAGACAAGCCGTTTCGTGGACCTGGGCGCTATGCTAAAGATAATTTAGTGTACCGAAACAAGTTCCACGGAAGTGCTGATAATTTCTCCTGCAAGGAACTCATTCTGGAGAACGGCAAGTCAATTTACGAAGCTGTGTACTCGGGTGGACTAGTAGATCAGCGCGCCCGAGATAGTTTTTGAGAGTTGACGTTGACATGAGCGGCTTGGCGTGATACTATATATTTAATTTCGTGGGAGAAATGCTGAGGGTTTCGTCAAAATTTTGCGAGACCTTTTTATTTCGATAAGCGAAAGCGGAGTATTATTAATAAGGGAGGTCTAATTATGGCTGGAACCAAGACTGGTGGCAAATCTGCTGCCGCAACTAACAAGACGAAGTACGGTGCTGATTTTTACGCAAAGATCGGTGCGATGGGCGGTAAGCTAGGTCGCACGGGTGGTTTTGCGAGCGGTGTCACGGGCAAAGACGGCTTGACTGGCGCGCAGCGCGCAGCAATTGCCGGTGCCAAAGGCGGCCGCATTTCGCGCCGCACCAAAAAAAGCTTAAGCAAAGATTGACAATTTCAGTCGACTGCTCAAAGTTTAAGCGTTAACGAATCGTCTGCGACGGCAAAAGTCGCAGACGATTTTTCATGTCCATCACATTGACGGTAGGGGCGGCAAAAGCGCGATGGCGTTACGCACCAGGTATCATGACAATTGAAGCATTGATACTGCGGCACTTCGTCTTGTTGAATACTTTTCGTGCCGCAGCTTGGACAGATTGAGCGTTTGTATAGCCAGTCGCGATATGAGTCAAGGCAATCTTCAATGTGTTCGCTGTCGATTTCGATGCCATAACGCTTACCGATTTCTTCGGCTTTCTTCCACGCGGCTACCTCAAGCTGCAGTAGTTCGATATCTTGCGAATACGCCGTATGGCCGAGCAGTGCATGCGCGAGTTCGTGTACTATTGACCAAGTGTCGTTAGCCGAAGTTTTGGAATTATAAAAAACTTGCCGCGTAGCCGGCGACCAGTAAAATGATTGCGCCGCAACGAATTGAATCGCAGGATAATCGCGGGATAGTTGTTTAAGCAGCTTTTCCATACGCGCTCTTCGCTAGATCGTAGCAGCCGTACACGACGGCTTGTTCCGGCCGCCGTGCTTCTTCGATTGCCGGCATCCTGAACAACGGATTTTCGTATGACTTGAGGTCAGCTGCCAGAAAATCTTTGAATTTGGCGTAATACGCGGAAACCCCGCCGCCGAGCACAATGACATCCGGTTGCATGAGCGCGATATGGTCGATAAGCCCGAGCGCGATATCGTGCGCAATGATTTGCCAGGTTTTTTGATCCGTTATTTCGCTGGCGCGTTTGCCAAAACGCCGGACAATCGCACTGCCCGAGGCAAAGTCTTCCCAACTTTCCAGCTTGCCGTGATGTTCGAGCAGCATTTGCCCGCCTTCGCTGTCGGCAAGTTCCGGATCGATATGCTGGTTGACGATAAAACCCGTGCCGATGCCGGTGCTGACGGTAACATACAAAACTTTTTCGTAGCTCTTGCGTAGCATAGCTTCCGACAGACCTGCCAAATTGGCGTCGTTATCGACAATCACGGGACATTTTACGATTGCCTGCACGTCTTTTTGTAGCGGTACATCTCTCCAGTCCAAGCTCCCGAATGCTAGAACGACACCGCGCCCGCGATCAACTTTACCAGGCGCTCCAATTCCGCAAGCTCGAAATTCTTTTGTAGACAATTTCGCTACGTTGCATGCCGATTCCTTGAGAAACAAGTCATATTTTTTCGGCGTCGCAAATCTATAAGTTTCTTGAATGACGCCGTCGTCGTCAAGGCTTGCGACCAGCGTTTTCGTTCCCCCAATGTCTATGCCCAAGTACATCTTATTTGTAGTTTAGCACAGGTCGCAAAGTCGCCACGTCATTGCTTCTTTGACTGCCGTGATTTTAACAGGTATAATAGAAGTAATCTTGCGGGTATTTTTGGGACAAGGGCTTGGCCCTAAGTTCTGGTGGTATCTGACGGAAATACATTTTAAGGAGGCATGAAAAAACATGTCAAATAGTAACGTAACGATGGATGAATTGCTGGCTTCGAGCAGCGTCAAGCAGCTTGAGGTGGGTGATGTAGTCGAAGGGATCATTAGCTCGGTCAAGAATAACGAAGTCTGGATCGATTTGGGGCCGAATGGTATTGGCGTTGTGTTGCGTCGGGAAATCGGGCATGAGCAGGCACTCGAACCCGGGCAGAGTATCACGGTCAGCGTAATTGACCCGGAGATGGACGAAAGCTATGCGCTGCTCAGCATGAAGCGTGCGGTCAAGGATCGTGGTTGGGACGAGTTGCAACGCCTGTTTGAAGATCAGGAAATTGTAGAGGTGAGTGCGTATGACGCGAATCGTGGCGGCCTGTTGGTCGAGATTGAGGGCATTCGCGGCTTTCTGCCGGTTTCGCAGCTCGCGGCCGGCCATTATCCACGCGTATCCGGCGCCGACAAGGATGAAATTTTGCAAAAGCTGAACGCGCTGATTGACAAACCGTTGCGCGTACGCATTTTGGACGTCAGCCGCAAGGACAACAAGCTCATTTTCTCTGAAAAAGAGGCGGTCAAGGACGATATGCAAGCTCGCTTCGCCAAGCTCAAGGTCGGTGATGTCGTCGAAGGCGTCGTTACCGGTGTGATCGACTTCGGTGCGTTCGTAAATGTTGACGGCATTGAGGGGCTGATCCACATTTCGGAAATTTCCTGGGAGCGTGTAGAAGACCCGCGTAAATACGTCAAAGTCGGCGAAACAGTTCAAGCCAAGATTATCGCCATCGATAAAGATCGCCTGAGCTTAAGCCTCAAACAAATGAGCGAAGATCCGTGGTTGGAGCAGGTTAAGGCCTTCAAAAAAGGTGATACTGTCGAAGGCAAAATCACGCGCATCACGCCATTCGGCGCATTCGTTCAGCTGAGCGCAGCCGTCGAGGCGCTCGTGCACGTTTCCGAAATGGGCGACGATGACAGCGTGGATCCGGAAAAAGTCTTTCAGCTCAATGAGAAGAAGCAATTCAAAGTCCTTGATATTGACGTGGACGCGCGGAAGATTGCACTGAGTCTCAAAGACGCCAAATAAATTTTTAAGCATGTAGCCTAACTTTAAGCGGCAGCGATTGCCAAGAAAGGACTATCGACCGATGAGCAGGACTATCGAAATCGAAGACACCATCACCGTCGGTACGTTGGCCGAGAAGCTTTCGCTGCCAGTTACCCGGTTGATTGCCGAGCTCATGAAAAACGGCGTGATGGCTACGGTAAATGAGCGCATCGACTTTGATACGGCGCAGATTATTGTCGGCGAACTTGGTTTGGACATCGAACTTGCTAAGCAGACGGTTGCGCCAGACGGCGTTGCAATAAAAAAGACTGTCCGGCACGATGACGAACACGCCGTGCCACGACCGCCGGTAGTTGCGGTAATGGGGCACGTCGACCATGGCAAGACAAGCTTGCTCGACGCACTGCGCGGCTCGAGTGTTGTCAAAGATGAGGCGGGCGGCATTACGCAACATATTTCAGCTTATCAAATTGCGCGCAGTGGACGGGCAATTACCTTCTTGGACACGCCTGGACACGAAGCCTTTGCCGCGATCCGTGAACACGGCGCACAGCTTACCGACTTAGTTGTGCTTGTGGTTGCCGCCGATGATGGCGTCAAACCGCAAACCGTCGAAGCGATCCGTTTTGCGCGCAAGGCCGGCGTGAAGATCATCGTAGCTATCAACAAGATCGACAAAGAAGGCGCCGACCCGAACCATGTCAAGCAACAGCTGGCCGAACAAGATTTGCTTATCGAAGAATGGGGCGGCGACACGGTTGTGCAAGAGGTGTCCGCCAAAACCAAGCAAGGTATCGACGAGTTACTGGATATGATTCTGCTGGTCGCAGATGTAGAGGAGCTGCGGGCAAGCGTCGATGTTCCCGCAGCCGGTTTGATTATAGAGTCACGCGTAGAGCAAGGACGCGGCCCGGTAGCCCATGCGCTAGTGGAAGAAGGCGTTTTGAAGCGCGGCGATTACCTCCTGGCGGGTGCAACGTATGCGCGCATTCGCAATCTTGAGTCGACTGACGGCGCACCCATCGCTGAGGCACGGCCCTCAACACCGGTGATTATCACTGGATTCAAGGCGTTGCCGGAGTTCGGTGATCGATTTACGGTGGTAAAAAACGAGAAAGTCGCCCGCCAGCAAGCCGAACAAGCGCTCGTCCACAAACGGAGTGCCAGCACGAACTTGGGTCTAAGCGGCTCCGAGCTTATCCGTATGATTAACCGCAGTAACCAAGTGCAGGAGCTCAATGTCATCTTGAAGGCGGACGTTCAAGGGTCGCTAGCTTCTCTTATAGATAGCTTGAAAACGCTCGACACGGATGAGGTAGCTATCCGCATTGTTGCGTTTAGCGTGGGCGTGGTGACCGAAAACGACGTACAACTGGCGCATACGAGCCAGGCAATTATCTACGGTTTCAACGTGGATTTGCCTCAGAGCATCAAGCGACTTGCATCTCGTGACAAAATAACAATTCGTTTGTACAAAGTCATTTACGAACTGATCGACGATGCGCGCGAAGAGCTCTCGCAACTACTTGCCCCCGAAATTAAAGAAACGGTTTTGGGCGAGCTGACCGTAAAGGGCATTTTCAAAACGACCAAGACCGAAGTTATTTGTGGCGGTGAAGTAGCGAGCGGCAAGCTCGTTGCCCCGGCGCTCGCACGTATTAAGCGTGGAGACGAGTTGGTTGCTGAAGCCGAAATCACCAACCTTAAGCGCGGCCCCCAGGATGCCAAAGAAGTAGTCGAAGGCGAAATGTGTGGCATGAGTTTGCGTACGACCGCTCGAGTTGAGTTGCATGAAGAAGACAAGATCGAAGTGTTTACACGTGAGGCGGTAAACAGGCATCTCTAAAGCAATTGTTTGTTTTGGTTTTGCTGTTGTCGGTTTGCAAATGTTACAATGCACGTATACATTAGGTAGACAATGATTAAATTAGACGATAATTTACTAGAAGAACTTGGTCTCGGCAGCTTGCCGCCTGCCGAAAAGGATAAATTCTTACGGCATATCTACGAGACGCTCGAGATGCGAGTGGGAACGAGGCTTGCTGAGCGGATGACGGATCAGCAACTGGACGAGTTCGAAGCGTTCATTGACCGCAGTGACGACAACGGCGCTTTCCATTGGCTGGAGACGAATTTCCCCAACTACAAACAGGTTGTCGCCGAAGAATTCGAAAAGCTTAAAGGCGAGGTTAAGCTTGTCGCCAATGATATACTGACGGCGAGCCATCATTCCGATGAGCCCGGCCAACAAGCTGCCTAGACGCTACTGGAGGGTTCTGCCGTAACCAGCCAAGAAAGCAGCCGCGGTCATTTCTTTTTTGCCGGCCGGTACGAGCATTTCTATGCCTAAACCGTTGTGTTTTGTGCCTATAACAAGCGATTTATCTCTAATAGCAAGCTTTCCTGGGATGGATGCTATTTCTACAACGCGTGCTTTTGTGACAATAATTTTTCTACCCGCGAGCTCTGTGTGGCTTTTCGGCCAACCAGAGTAAGCACGAATCTCTCGCTCCAGCTGCTCGGCCGGCTTGTTCCAATTAACAATACCGTCAGCTTTGTTAATCCGCGTATCGTAGGTGGCGAGCGTGCTATTTTGCTGCGTAGGTTGTAGCGTCCCGCTCAGGATTGCGGGTAGATGATCGATGAGCAGCGTCTTGCCTATATTCAGCAACTTTGCCGCCAACTCTTGTTTCGTCTCACGGCCGGACAGCGTAATTTTTTCTTGGCTAAACACTGGCCCGGCGTCCATCGTTTTTATGAGTCGCATAAGCGAGACGCCCGTTTCCGAAGCACCGCTCAATACGACACTCTCAATTGGTGTCGGCCCGCGGTGCAGCGGGAGCAATGAAGGGTGAATATTTACGATGCCATGCGGGAATACATCAATAATTTCTCGCGGTACGATTTTACCATAGGCGACCAAAACGCCAATTGCGGGACACAGCCCCTTCAGCAGCGCCAATATATCCAAAGGTTTGTTCGGGAGTAAAATTGGTATGTTATTTTGCTTAGCGATAATCCCAACTTCAAGCGCGCGAGCATCGCGCGGCTGATGCTCGGCGTAGTTTGATACCACGGCCGACACATGATAGCCGGTGTTGATGAGCGCTTGCAGTGTCGGGGCAGTCGTGGTGACGCCAGTAGCTAGACGTTCATTGCCAAAGAATACGATTGTCTCGGATGTCTTTTTCATAATTTAGTTGTTCTAAATTGCCATCTGGCATAAGTTTAAAAAACGCATTTTTGTCGTCGCGTATGTGGTCGACAAATACAACACCTTTCGTATGGTCGACCTCGTGTTGAAATATACGCGCCAAGAAACCCTCAGCGGTTACACGGAATTCTTTGCCATCGAGGCCGAGCGCCTTTACACGGACTTTAGTGTGCCGGCGAACCTTGCCGTAAATATCCTTTACACTAAGGCAGCCTTCAAAGTCTTCCTCGATTGAACCTTCCAGCTTTGTGATAACTGGGTTGATGAATACGGAGAAGGATTGGTCGTTTTTGTTGTCAAAATTGTTACGAATTACAATAATACATAGAATCTTGTCGATTTGCACGGCCGCTAGGGCGACGCCGACTTCGTGCGCGCGGCTTTGCTCCCAGTCGAGCGTAGAAGCTTTCATATCGAGAACTACTTTTTTAATAGCCTCAGTGATAATACCTACTTTTTGGGAAGGTTTGCGCAGGTCTGGATGGGGCAGGGTAATTATAGAATCCTTCATTTACAGATGAGTATAAACTATTTGCTCTGGTGAAACCAGCCATGGCTCCACGGTTCGAGCCAGATTCTAAAGAAGATTGAGTGGATCTATGTTGTATGACCAACCGCTCGGCAACAGTTCGACGATCTTCAACAATTCGGTGCGTTGCTTAGTCTTAAGCACTAGCTGCCACTGATACTTGCTGCCTATTTTTTCATGAGCCGATGGACTTGGCCCGTCGACCCGAACCCGGAGACCTGCGTTTTTTATGATGGCGATCAGCTTTTCGGCTTTCTGGTGAGCGGCGTTGCTACTCGCGCGCCGACAGGTCAGCTTCAACATATAACAATAGGGCGGGAATAGGAACTTTTCGCGCATCGAGAGCTCGCGTTGGTAGAATGCATCCCAGTGGTTTTGGGCGGCAGCCTGAACTACAAAATTATCCCGGTCATAGGTTTGGATGATGACCCTGCTATTGCGGTGTCCGCGCCCGACGCGGCCAATGACTTGTCTCAGCAACTGATAGGTTCGTTCGTCAGCCGTATAATCTGGAAAGTACAGACTGGTATCGGCGACGATGACGCCGACTACACTGAGTTTCGGCAAGTCCAAGCCCTTAGCCAAAATCTGCGTGCCGATAAGAATGTCTACTTTACCGCTTCGAATGGCATCGTAGTGTTGTTCGATTCGCTCTGCTCTTTTGTTGTCGGTATCGAATCGTTGTATTTTTGCCTGTGGGAATACTGCCGTTACCTCGTCCACGATTGCTTTGGTGCCGATACTTTTGAGCACAATATTTGGATTGTGACAGACGGGGCAGGAGTTCACGGCGGGCTGCACGCGGCCGCAAGTGTGGCAGCGCATAGTGTGGCTATCAGCGTGGTAAGTGAGCGGAAGATCGCAATGCTCGCACATAGCCTGCCAGCCGCATTGTTCGCACAGAACGACTCGAGCAGTGCCTCTTCGATTGAGGAAGAGCAGACTTTGCTCGCCTGCTTGCAGGGATTTTTCTATTGCGGCCAAGAGTTCATCGGACAGGTGTGGCTCTTTGGTGAAGTGGGCTCGGTCACGCAGGTTTACGATCTGTATATTCGGTGGCTGATAAGAGTTGGCCCGCGCGAGCTGGTGCATGCGCAGTACGGGTTTTTGCTTCTGTGTAGCCAAAAAATAGTCGGCGATTGCCGGCGTCGCCGAGCCAAGCACTAAGGTTGCCTGATGTAGACTGGCCAGCTTGGCCGCAACTTTGCCGGTATCGTAGTGCGGCGATTGCTCCTGTTTGTAGGATGGCTCGTGCGATTCGTCAATGACGATAAGTCCAACATCTTTAAGTGGGCTGAAAAGCGCGGACCGCGGACCAATTATCAGGAGTGGTGTATGGCTGGTTAACGTTTGCAGCCATATTTTCCTGCGTTCACTCTCGGTCAGCTTTGAGTGCGTCACGATGACATGATCGCCGAAAGCGTTGTGGAAGTTACGCTCGAGCTGCGGGGTAAGTGCAATTTCGGGCGTCAAGACAATCACTGAGCGATTATCTTCGAGCGTGCGCCGTGCGAGTTCGATATATACGCGCGTTTTGCCGCTGCCGGTTTCGCCATGCAGCGTGTAAGTGTCCGGCTTGTTGATATGCGCAAGGACGTTCTGCTGCTCGGCAGTAAGCGGCGGCAATGAAACGCTAGGCTCCAAAGATTCCAAAGAGCTTCGCGGTTCGTCAGAGGCAAAGCTGAATAGTCGCGGCAACGCCCGTGGCAAAAATTGCTGCCCGATCGATCCGAGGCCGGCGGGATAGTAGGCGGCCAACCACGCTGCAAGCTCGAGCAGCTGTCCGGGTAACGGTGGTAAGTCGAAAACGGTCTCGATTGCTTTCGTGGCAAACGTAGGTCTGGGCGCGTGCCGGCTGATTAACCCGAGCACCAGATCGCGCTTGAGCGGCACGCGCACAACCTCGCCTACGGCAAGCTTTCGTTCGCTGCCGTACGTAAGTGCTTTTTTACCCTGGTAGGAAGCATCGCTGACAATCACTTCGTAGTAAAACATATAGTCATAGTATAGGTTTTAGAATCCCAGGCGTACAAAAAATTTGAAAAACTTTCGTTGGGAGATTATAATTTACGTTGTCTGAAGAACAATGGGACTTATGTTAGATATTTTTATAACTTCACGAGTGCGGCGAAAAATAATCGTCATTTATGCAAAATACCCGGACTTTAAAACGCATGTCCGCGGGCTTGCTAAGCTTATCAAGGAAGATGCCGGGAACATCCAGCGCGAACTCAAGCGGCTCGAAAAAGCCGGCTTCCTCATTTCCGAAAAGCAAGGCAACACCAAAATTTACCACACCAACAAACAGTTCGCGATTTTTAAAGAATTACAAAGTATCGTACTGAAGTCGCAGCGCACAAACCAGAAAAAAACGACCAAACTCTAACGCTTGCAAAAATAACCCTTGTAACGTACAATTATCAGCAATGATCACGGTGACACGAAAAGATTCCAAAGAATCGCTCGAGAATTTGCTCAGACGCTTTAACCGCAAGGTGCAGCAGTCGGGTGTTATCGCAGCGGTTAAACAAGGTCAGTATTTTGAGAAGCCGCTCAGCAAACGCGACCGGCGCTCAAAGGCTATCATTCGGCAACAGCGCAAAGCGCTCAAACTTAAACGGATTAAGCTGGGCCAGCGTTAAATATGCTTGAGGAGCGTATAGCGCAAGACCTCAAGACCGCACTGCTGGCGGGCGATAAACTGAAAGTAAGTGTTTTACGTTCGCTCAAGAGCGCGATTACCTATGCGGAAGTCGCTCATGGTGTCAAAGGCGGCGCGGGTTTGAGTGACGCAGAGCTTATTGCAATACTAGTCAAAGAGTCGAAAAAACGGCAAGAGAGTGCCGGGCTTTTTGCAAAAGGCGGCGCTGAGGAGCGGGCAGACAAGGAATTGCAAGAAAAAGTGATCATCGACCACTACTTGCCGGCAGCCTTGTCGAGAGAAGAAATTGAGAAATTAGTGGACGCAGCCGTTCAGGACCTAGGCGGCGTTACACCGCAAACCATGGGTCAAGTCATTGGGCACGTGAAGCAAGCGGCAAAAGGCGCCGCTGACGGCGCAGTCGTTGCTCAAGCGGTCAGAGAAAGGCTCAAGCGATGATCATACTCATGGGTGTTGCCGGCGCCGGCAAAAGCATGCAGGGCAGGCTGCTGGCGGACGAACACGGCTTTGCGTGGATTTCGACCGGCGAAGTTTTGCGCGTGCTTATCACCGGCAAGCGTCGTCAGCAGATGCTTGAGGGCAAGCTACTCAGCGATCAAGAAGTTGTTAGTGTTATGGACCGCGTATTGGAGCTTGTCGACACGTCTGAAGAAATTGTGCTGGACGGGTTTCCACGCACTATCACGCAAGCCGAATGGTTGCTCAACCAAGCGAGGCTCGGCCGGTTCGAACTTACCGCGGCATTCCATCTGACGGCCTCAGAAAAAGTGGTGCGTCAGCGGCTTGTGGAGCGCGGCCGCCAGGACGACACCGAGCAAGCTATCAATGAGCGTTTCAGAGAATACAACGCCGTAACATTGCCAATCCTGGAGCACTTTAAACAAGAAGGCATTCAAGTGTGTGATATCAACGCTGCTCAAACTCCTCGGCAGGTACACGATGAGATCACAAAGTACCTAGACGAAATAGGAGGTTAGAGGCTCTATGTTCACGCGTGCGAAAACTACTGCCGAGCTCGAGGCGATGCGCGAAAGCGGGCGGATGCTCGCGACTGTTTTGCAGCTGCTGAAAAGCAAGCTGGCGCCGGGCATGTCCACGAAAGACCTTGCCATCTTGGCTGCGGCCGAACTCAAAAAGCTCGGTGGCGAGCCGACGATTTTGGGCTATCAAGGTTTTCCCGACGTAATCTGTGTGTCGGTGAACGAAGAAGTTGTCCACGGCGTACCTTCTGAAGTCAAAACTATCCAAACCGGTGATATTGTCAGCCTGGATTTTTGCGTTACTTATAGGCGCATGGTTACTGATGCTGCGCTCAGCGCGATTGCAGGCAAGCCAATATCACAGAAGCACACCATGTTACTTCGTGACACGGAGCGTGCCCTACTTGCCGGTATCGGCGCAGTACACGACGGTGTACGAACCGGTGACATTGGGGCAGTCATAGAAAATTTATTACAGCGCCATGGCTATGGTATCGTACGCGATTTGGTGGGACATGGTGTTGGCCACGAAATGCACGAAGATCCCAACATTCCCAACTATGGGCAGGCTAACACCGGAGCGCGGCTTATTAAAAACATGACGATTGCGATTGAGCCTATGGTCACCCTCGGGGCCGACCGCGTATATGTGGCCGAGGATGAATGGACGGTGCTGACGCAGGACGGGTCGTGGGCGGCACACTTTGAGCACACTATTGCGATTACCAGAGACGGTGCCGAAATATTGACGCAACTTTAGGTACCTCGACTCTCGGCCAGCAAAAAAGTGTTCAGCAAGGTTGTAAAACTTGCTCAAACTGAAGAATAAGCGCTATACTGCTTGCATGCGTGATTCTTCGGCACCGCACTTTGTCGGCCTGGATATCGGCACGAGCGTTGTTCGCTGCGTGGTCGGCATGCTTGGGGCTGATGGCGAGTCAAAACCTTCGGTGATTGGCCACGGCAGCTCGCCAAACCTTGGTATGCGCAAAGGCGTCGTGGTACATGTCGAAGATGTTGTCGAGGCAATAGTACAGGCTATCACGGAAGCCGAGCGGCTTTCCGGAGTTCGCATCGACAAAGCCACGGTCAATATCAACGGTGCGCACGTAGCCGGCATCAATTCGAAAGGTGTTATTGCCATCAGCGCCGCCAATCGCGAGATTACACCCGAGGATCGGTTACGGGTTGAAGAGGCGGCAACTGTTGTAAAGTTACCATCGAATCGTGAAATTGTTCAGCTGTTTGCCAAAAATTATAGTCTTGACGGCCAACCGAATATCAAAGATCCGGTTGGAATGCATGGTGTACGGCTCGAGGTCGATACGCACATTGTAACTGCGGCGACACCGAACTTGCGGAACCTCGACATGGCGCTCGAGCGGGCGCAGATTATGCCGACGCGGCACACCATATCAAGCCTTGCGGCTGCCGAAGCGGTGCTCAGCCGCCAGCAAAAAGAAGCAGGCACCGTGTTGATTGACATTGGTGCCGGTACGACTAATTTCGTCGTTATTGAAGACGGTGAAGTCCAGCATGTAGCCGTGTTGCCTGTCGGTGGTCAGCACATTACCAACGACCTTGCCATAGGCCTCAAGACCGATCTCGACATTGCCGAGCTGGTTAAGGTAACGCACGCCGGCTTTGCCGGCGGGGCACCGAAGAAAGGTACCGTGAGTGTCAAACATGGTGACGAGGAATATACATTCAAGGCCGAGGATATTCTCATGGTCACCGAAGCGCGAGTGGACGAGCTGTTCGAGTACGTTGACAAAGAGTTGCGCAAAATTCAGCGCTCCAGGAAATTGCCGGGCGGCGTGGTTTTGGTAGGCGGCACTGCAAAATTTCCTGGCTTGGCTGAGTTTGTCAAAGAGAAGCTACAGTTACCGGCAAGGGTGGGTAAGTTGCAAACGCTGGCCGGCTTAGTGGATACGGTAGAGGACACTGCCTACTGCACGGCGGTTGGTCTGATGCTTCTCGACATGCTACTCTTGCCCGACGTCACGCAGCCGCACGGGGGGCGCCAAATGTCGGCAAGTGGCAGCATTGCTACTGCGCTCGACCGTACATTGAACTATTTTCGGCGTCACTAGTTTTCGGTGCGCATACATAAACTGTACGAGCCGAAAAAAGCAGGAATCCGCCCGATCAATTTATTTGAACACCTGCACATTTTTGCGGTATACTAACCGTATAGTTAAAGTAAAGTCTTTGAACTTAAATGTAGGGAGCGCGAGTAAGTTATGCCTCAAGTCGTTGAACCAGCAATAGAAACATTTGCCAAAATCAAAGTTGTTGGCATCGGTGGAGCCGGTGGCGCTGCAGTAAATCGGATGGTAGAAGCAGGCGTAGAAGGTGTTGAATTTATCGTGGTCAATACCGATGCGCAGGATTTGTTCCACTCTAAGGCGCCGGTCAAGATACATATCGGTAAAGATGCCACGCGCGGGCTTGGAGCTGGTGCTAATCCGTCTCTTGGTCAACGCGCCGCTGAAGAATCCAGCGAGGAGATTAGAAAGGCGTTGGAAGGCGCCGACATGGTCTTCGTAACCATTGGCGCGGGTGGTGGCACGGGCAGTGGCGCTGGCCCCGTGGTAGCAAAAATCGCAAAAGATTTAGATATGCTCGTTGTTGGTTTTGCTACAAAGCCATTCGTCTTTGAGGGCGAGAAACGGCGCAAGAATGCCGAAGCTGCGATAGAAAATTTGCGCAAATCGGTCGACACGCTCATTATCGTTCCCAACGACCGCTTGCTTCAAACAATAGACCGGCAAACACCATTGCTTGAGGCGTTCAAAGTTGCTGATGACGTATTGCGCCAAGGTGTGCAGGGCATTTCGGATCTCATCACCGTACATGGACTTATCAACCTCGACTTTGCAGATGTGAAGACCGTAATGAGCAATGCTGGCTCCGCGCTCATGGGCATTGGCCGCGCCAGTGGTGAGAACCGTGCCGTCCAGGCGGCTCAGCAGGCGATTGACTCGCCGCTGCTTGAGGTTTCTATCGATGGCGCGCGCGGCATTCTCTTCAACGTGATTGGTGGCAACGACCTCTCGATGCACGAGATCAACTCAGCCGCAGAAGCCATCACGAGCGCTGCAGATCCAGACGCCAATATCATTTTTGGCGCTACCATCAATCCGGACATCGAGGGTGAGGTGATCATTACTGTGGTAGCGACTGGCTTCGATGCTGCCTACTTTGCCAAACGCTCAAGCAACGTTTTGCTTGAAGAAGCACAGTCTGCGGGTTCAGTTGTCGGAGGTACCTCAGCCAAAGTTGATGACAAAGTAATGTCTGACATCGACACCAACCTTGACAATGGAGATGCCGAAGATGTCACCACCGATTTTAAATCGAGCCAACCAATGCCCAACATCTGGGCTGCTGACGATGATGGGCATAGGTCAGGCGATGCGGCCGCGGAAGATGACGAAACGTCCAAGCAGGACAGAGCTTTCGTTACTGGCGATATGGAGAGCGATCACCTGGACAAGCCTTCATTCTTGCGCCGTTTGACTGCCCGGCACAAAGATCAATCCGATCAAGACAGAGAAAAATAGGCCTGTTTTGTACTAAATAATACACCAGAAAATATTTGCAAAGCGCTATAAGTAGGGCTATCATGAAAATACTGACCGCTATATGTCGGAAAAAGCTAGAAAAATATAGCGGGGGCACATTCAAATTGAACAAAAGAAGTGTACAGGAAGAGGTGCAACATGAAATGCAACGAATGCCAGCATGAGGGCACGAAAGTCATCGAATCGAGAGATGTCGCAGATGGCGAGGCTGTCCGTCGCCGCCGGATGTGCGTGCAATGCGGCCATCGGTTTACAACGTACGAACGCATTGAGCGACCGCAGTTGGTGGTAATAAAAAATAACGGTGTGCGGCAGCTGTACAACCGGCAAAAATTACTGGCCGGTTTGCTGAGGGCAAGCGAGAAGACGTCCGTCACAAACGTACAATTAGAACGTTTGGTGACGGAAGTTGAGCGTGAGCTGTACGCTTGTGGCGAAGCCGAGGTTCGCTCGGCCAAGGTTGGCGAATTGGTCATGGAGCGCCTTGCGGTACTTAATGAAGTCGCCTATGTGCGCTTTGTGAGCGTATATCGGCGCTTCAAAGACATAGCGGGTTTCGAGCGTGAACTTTCCCGCATCAAGCAACGCAAGACGGCCGAACTTGTCAAAGACTAATTCTTTGACGGTTCCCCTAGAGCTTTAGGACAACTAAAACTCGAGGGGAGCTCTAGATAAGGCGCCGATTGAGAGCCGGCGACTTCAAGAGAACTCCAAACAAAAATTAAAACTAGTGGCAACAAAGCCAGAGAAGTGAGGTTACTATGGCACAAACAACATCTTTAGCTGTCGAGCGAATGTTTACTCAGCCAAAGAGCAAAGCATACGACCAGCTGAAATGGGTCAAGCGTGACTCGATTCTTATGAATCCGTTGACGAACAAGCCAGTGTTTGAACAGCGGGAAGTGGAATTTCCGGAGCAGTGGTCGCTCAATGCTATTAATATTGTGGCACAAAAATACTTCACTGGCACTGACGCGCCCGGAACTGGGGAGCGCGAAAGCTCTCTGCGCCACCTAATCGACCGCGTCGTGGATACGATTACGCGTCAAGGCATCCAAGAAGGTTATTTCGACAACGAAACCGAAATCGAGAATTACCGCGAGGAACTTAAATACGTTCTCGCAACACAGCGTGCTGCTTTCAACTCGCCGGTCTGGTGCAATATCGGTGCTCCTGGCCGCTCACAACAAGCGAGTGCCTGCTTTATTCTTGCCGTCGAAGACACGATGCAATCTATCCTCAATTGGTACACCGAAGAAGGTATGATTTTTAAGGGTGGCTCGGGCTCAGGCTTGAACATTAGTACTATTCGGTCTTCTTCCGAACCTTTGGGCAAGAGTGCCGGCAAGGCTTCGGGGCCGCTGGGCTTCATGCGCGGCGCCGACTCGATAGTCAGTGCAATCAAGAGTGGTAGTCAGGCTCGCCGCGCAGCCAATATGGTCATCCTGAACGCCGACCACCCGGATATCGAAGGCTTCATTTGGTGCAAAGCGACTGAAGGCCGCAAGGCGCGTGTGTTGGAGGCTGCCGGCTACGACGTGACGCTTGAGGGCAAGGACATTTTTTCGGTGCAGTACCAAAACGCCAGCAACTCGGTGCGCGTCACCGACGATTTTATGCAGGCCGTCCTGAATGATGACGATTGGAAGCTCAAAGACGTTACGACGGGTAAAGTTGTAAAGAAAATCAAGGCCCGCGAACTCTTCCGCCAGATTAGCGAAGCGGCGCATGCGTGCGCCGATCCTGGCATACAGTTCGGCACTACCGTCAATAAATGGCACACGACACCGAACGCTGGTCGCATCAACGGCAGCAATGCAGGCAGCGAGTACATGCACCTCGACAATTCCGCCTGCAACTTGGCGAGCATAAATCTGCTGAAGTACGTGCGCGACGACCGCACCTTCGATATCGAAGCGTTCAAACATACGGTCGAGTTGCTATTCACCGCTCAGGAGATTTTGGTGGGTTACTCGGAGTACCCGACCGAAAAAATCACCAAGACCGCACGGGCATACCGTCAGCTTGGTATCGGCTATGCAAACTTGGGCGCGCTGCTGATGGCGCAAGGCTTGCCATACGATTCCGAAGAAGGCCGCGCGCAGACTGCCGCCATTACGGCACTTATGACCGGACACGCATACGCCGTAAGCGCACGAGTTGCGCGCAAAGTCGGGCCGTTCGCCGGCTTCCACAAAGATCGCGAGAACATGTTGGGCGTGCTGCGTATGCATCGCCAGGCGGTTTCCAGCATTAATGCGAGCTATGTTGCCGAGGATCTGCTAAGTGCCGCGGCCAGTGCTTGGGACGAAGCGGTTGAGTTGGGTGAACTTTACGGCGTACGCAACTCGCAGGCCAGCTTGCTTGCTCCGACTGCTACCATCGGTCTGATGATGGACTGTGATACAACGGGCATCGAGCCGAATCTCGGATTGTCCAAAATGAAAAAATTGGTAGGTGGTGGCACCATGACTATCGTCAGCCAAACAGTCCCACGTGCGCTCAAAGCACTCGGCTATAATCAAAAACAGATTGACGAAATAGTGAGCTATATTGATGTAGAGAAAACAATACTCGGCGCACCATACATCAAGAAAGAGCACGAACCAGTCTTCGCATGCTCAATAGGCGACAACGCTATTCACTATCTTGGCCACGTAAAAATGATGTCAGCAACACAACCATTTTTGTCCGGAGCCATCGGCAAAACTATTAACATGCCCGAAGACGTTACGGTAGAAGATGTCGAGCAGCTCTACATCGATGCCTGGAAAATGGGACTGAAGGTGGTCGCCGTTTACCGCGACAACTGTAAGGTCGTGCAGCCGCTCAGCACGGCCAAAAAAGAGGGTGAAAAAACGCCTGAGTTTACAATCGAGCCTGAAGAAGCTAAGTCGGCAGCAACAGTTGCTACCAAAACCGAACCCATTGCCACTGCGGTTGCCGAAACACTGGACAATCGAATTGTCGTCAGGGGCGCCGTGCGCCGCGAATTGCCAAAGGAACGTGCAGCCCGGACATTTTCGTTTACCGTGGCAGATAGTCACGGATACCTCATCGTTGGCGAATACGAAGACGGTAGTCCCGGAGAACTGTTCGTAAACTTCTCGAAGCACGGTTCAACCCTTCGGGGCATCATGGACAGTTTTGCGATTTCGGTCAGCCATGGCCTGCAGTATGGCGTGCCTATTAAGACTTACATAAAGTCATTCCTGAACACATCATTTGCGCCCTCTGGTATCACTGATGACCCTGAAATTCGGACGGCGTCGTCACTTATCGACTTCATCGCTCGGCGTCTGGCGCCGACCTACTTGTCGTTTGACGACCGGCTTGAGCTTGGCTTGGCCTCATTCGATGACATGCCGGAAGAGCAAACCACACTCCTCGATGAGTCTGTAGTCGAAGAAGGCGAAGCGGTAGCAGAGCAAGTTGGCAAACAGTTCCCGCTTGATCCACGGGGGCCAAAAACAGCGGTAGCCAGAGTCGAAGCTCCGGCAGCCAGTTCGGTGAAGGGTACAGTAGACGACGCAGCGCCGATTTGCTACAACTGCGGCAACCAGACGCAGCGTGCCGGCAGTTGCTATATTTGCACCTCGTGTGGCTCTACCACCGGTTGCAGCTAGTCGTTGATTTTTGACATCTGACTTTTGGCTTGGCAAACTTAAGGCTGCTCCGACCTGGCAGCGGACTTACGCTCGTGAGTTCGCCCGTATTAGCTCAAAATAAACAGTACCCGAAAGGTTTACTCTAATAGCTTAAGTTTCCTCTGAATTGCTTCTTGTAATTGAAGTGGGTTCAGACTGTCGTAAATGGATTGTAGCAAAGCTTTCTGCTCAGTACTAACTT
>DASXEX010000055.1:0-13752 GCA_036489905.1 Saccharimonadales bacterium (SeqCode) | reverse complement strand
TAATCTTTGCGAGTTAACTTGCTCATATAGCGTCCCTTCATCCGCACCTCCATACCAGACAGCATGATAGAAGATTACGGGTACTTTTTTAATGAGCTAACGAATACTACTTGGGGAACTTTATTTATGAGCTAAGTCGCGCCACTTTACTTTTGATAGCATTAAACGCATACTCTAATTTTACCAGCACTTTGCGGATTGTTTACGCGCCGACACGATCTTTTTTGTGACGGGCCTTGGCGTTACGCTCAACGTATTCGATAATTTTGGCGGCAACATCCCGCTTGGTCAAAATTTCAGGGGTTTTTAAGCTGGCAGATGAGTTAACTTCCAGCACCAACGGTCCTTTGGCACTGCGCATCATGTCCACGCCGCAGATTGGCAAACCCATGGCCTTGGCGGCTTTAATAGCCGTTTTTTCTTCGACCTCCGTAAGTTTAACAACCTTGCCTACGCCGCCCTGATGGGTGTTGCTGCGGAAATCGTCATCCAAACTCTGACGTTTTATACTGGCAATCACGCGGCCGCCGACTACCAGCGCACGGATGTCGCTACCGGCCGATTCTCCGATAAATTCCTGGACTAAAAAGTTCACGCCCTCTACGTAAAAAGCTTGCATCACGGCTTTGGCGGCTTTGCGCGTTTCAGCCAAAACCACGCCGTTGCCATGAGTGCCGCGGGCTACTTTGATAATTACCGGCGCGCCGCCAACCAGTTCCAAAACCTCTTCAAAATCCGCGGTTTCACGAGCGAACACGGTCTTAGGAATACCCACACCTGCTTTTGCCAGTAGCTGATAGGCCCGAAGCTTATCCCGGCTGCGGACAATCGCGATCGAGCTCGCAGTGGTGAACACGCCCTGCATCTCAAACTGGCGTACCACCGCCGTGCCATATTTGGTGTAGCTTTGCGCGATGCGTGGGATTATAGCGTCGATGTCTTTCAAGACCTCGCCTTCGTAGCGCACGACCGGATTGCTGCTCTCGAGCGTTACATAACACTGCGCGTAATTCACCACGCGCACCTCGTGCCCGCGCGACTTCGCTTCTTCTTTGATTCGTCTGGTCGAATAATTTGCCGGCCCTTTGGATAAAATCGCAATTTTCATAGGCATCCTTTCAGCTTAGTCCTCGTTTTGGTCAAGTTCAATGAGCAGCTTCTTGCGCCGCGCTTTTTCGGCCTGCTTTAACGGCTCACCCTGCGTCACATCAACCAGGAATTTATTTTTGAGCAACCGCTGACCGAGCAACACGGGATAAATTTTCGAGCTGCGGTCGGCAAGCGTGAAAGTCGTTTTGACTATCCGACCGCCCACACGAATACGCAGCTTCACCACGTAGCGTGATTCTTTTGCGCCAAATGAGTTCGCCACGCGCGTCAATTTGAACTTTTTGTGTGGCAGCCGGATTGTCTCGCCTTTGTAATATGCGCTGCCCGCCCCGAAAAGCGTAAACGAGAGTTCGCCGTCCTGCTCCTGAATGTCAGAAACCCAAACGCTACTTATGTCCGCGCCTGTGTCCACCTTGGCGGGAACCAACTGGTCGCTGAAATCCAAAAATTGGATACGTTCCGCTCGGCCGATAATTTTTTTCGCATGCTGCGTGTCCATAATTTAGGTCCTGCAAAATCAATCAACTATAACATTTTATCCACAGCTAATCAATAATCGCACGCACGCTTTCGGCTGCTTGGCACGCCGCGGCAAACTCCTGCCTATCGTCGCTTGAGACAACAAACTCCGCCAGCATGTGACCACCATGTTTTGCAAACAGGCACTGTTGTCCCGGCTTGGCAACAACGCGTATGTAGCTTACAGACGGGCTCGCTTGCAGTGACACTATGCCGGCAATCTCGCGCAAAACGCCTTCTCTGTCAGGGCACACCTCGTACGCTGCGCAATACCTCTTGAGGGTTTTCAGAATAGTCGGCTTGAGGCCGAGGTGAATTCTGACGTCGTTCAATGAGTGGTCGATGCCGTAACCTAAAGAATACATTTTGTGCCGGAACCGCCCAGCGCGCGGCCCGAGTTCAATAATTTTCCAGCCCTGCGCGGTCAGCGCTAGCTCAACATGCACCGTTGTATGTGTGAGGCCGAGAGCCGCGGTGGCTTTACGGGTCGCGTCCTGCGCCTCCGCAATCTGCGCGCGGGTAAGCTTCGTTGGGATAAAACGTTTGTAAATCGCAAAGTCATCGATGCCGATTTGCTTGGCTGGTACATAACCGACCGGCGGACAATAATAGACTTCGTCGGCTGCCATAACGTAGGCGTCGATAGAATAAAAATCGCCCTCAAGGTATTCTTCGATGATCACCTGCGGCTCGGTCTGACGCTCTTCGCGCTCATAAACCGCCTGGAGATTGGTAAATGTTTTTTGAAGCGCGCGCTGGAGCTCCGCACGACCCCGGCACGACTGGATGAGCAGGCTCGCCGCCAAATCTGTCGGCTTGACAATTACTGGATAACGCAAGTGCGCTTCGACGCGTGCAACCGAACTCGGCGAGTCGTCCCGCGCCTCGGCAAATTGCGGTGTAATCTCAGGAAAGTGCTGCAGGAAAGCCTCCCGCATCAGCCGCTTGTTGGTGGCAGCAGCAAGAGATGAGCATGTTGCTACGAGCATATCCGGGGGCAGCAGCGGAATGGTCGCACGCAAAAATTGGATCTGCTTATCGCCGCGGCAAATCACACCACGAATATGCTCCCAGAACGGTTCGATTAGCGTCGCTATCTCGTCTCTGCTACTAAAATCGCATGCGATAATGTGGTCGGGCGTAATGTCGTTGCTAAATTTTTTGTGCTGCTCTGGCACGTGCGTCAACAATAGCACCTCAAGATTCGCGTATGCAGATTGATTGCGCAGCTCCTCAACCGCCGCAAGGATGCTCCCGACTAGACGGTCGATAACGAGAAGATATTGCGGTTGCCGCGTGGTCATGCCGCAATTGTCTTGGGTTTTCGCCACAAATGCAAGGTTGTAAAACCGCAAACTTTATCGTTGGGCGTGCTGGACGCGCAGAAAGATGAACAGAATAACGATGGCCAGGAGCAAAATGAGGGTAATGAGGAGCGGCAGAAAGCCGGATTGATTGGCAGGCGGGCGCTTCATGTAAGCTTTATTATCTGCCAAAACGGTGGTTTTGCATAGATCTTGCGCTCGGCTACTTTTTCCAGAAGTGCTTTTTGTCGGAGGATTCGGCGAATTGTTCGAGCAAAACTTGCTGTTCCTTCGTCAACTTCGTTGGCGTGTCGACGATAATAGTGACGATGTGGGCGCCGCGACTACTGCTGCGCAGATGCGGAACACCGTGGCCGGAGAGTTTGAAATCGCTGCCGCTTTGCGTGCCGGCCGGGATTTTCATGCGCACTTTGCCATCGACGGTATCGACATCTATTTCGATGCCGAGCGCAGCCTCGACCATGCCGATGTGTTCTTCGCTCAAGATTAAGTCGCCTTCACGCGTAAATCGCTTATGCGATTTAACGCGCACGTTGACGTACAGGTCACCTTTCGGGCCGTTGGCGACCGCTTCGCCGTGTTCGCGCAAACGAATCGTGGCGCCGTCGTCGATGCCGGCCGGGACTTTCAGCGTAATGTTTTGAGCTTTCATCTGCGTACCTTTGCCGTGGCAGACGGTGCAAACTTTTTCTGGAATTTTGCCACGGCCGCGGCACTTCGGGCACGGCGCCGCTTGCTGAATATTGCCGAACACGGTGCGCATGACGTGTGTGACCTGGCCGGAACCACCACAGTTGTCGCAATTTTTCAGTTCATAGCCCGGCTCGACGGTCGTGCCTTTGCAATGCGCGCAGGCGTCTTCCAAGTTCAGATGCAGATCAACTTCCGTGCCGAACACAGCTTGTTCAAACGTAATGTCCACGTGCGTCTCCACGTCGCGCCCGCGACTTTGCCGTTGGTTGCCACCGCGCGGGCCGCCGCCGAAAAAGCTGCTGAAAATATCGCCGAGCCCCAAATCGCCAAAATCGAAATTGACATTCTGCCCTTGACCGAAACCTTCAAAGCCGCCCGCGCCACCACCGCCGTTACCCACGCCCGCGTGCCCGAACTGATCATACCGCTGCCGCTTCGACGGCTCTTTCAAAACCTCGTACGCCTCGTTCACTTCCTTGAACTTCGCCTCGTCGCCGCCTTCCTTGTCCGGATGATACTGAATAGCCAACCGCCGAAACGCCTTTTTAATCTCGTCGGCACTGGCGCCTTTCGACACTCCCAAAATTTCGTAATAATCTCGCTTAGCCATGCTTTAACTCTTCGTTCAACCATTTTAACGCGCCTTGCGAAGAACGCCTAGCGGGTATCGCCTGTAAAACAAAGGTGTCGTAACTATGTAACTTGGCAATTTCAGTTTCAACTTCGTCAAACAAATCTTCGGCCGACTCCATTATGAGCAACATCTCCTTTTCGCTTTCGATCTTACCTTGCCACCAAAACATTGACTCAACCGGCACAAGCTTTGCACAATTAATCAAACGTTTATTCAGTAATGCAGAGGCGATTCTCTGGGCTTCCGCTCGATCTACGCATGTCAAAATCAGTTCCACAAATTTACGTTTAGTCATAGCATGTTTCTGCCGTCTTCCCACTTTAATCGGGAATGACCGGATAGCAACTTACTCTTTCTTATTGTCTTTGTCGTCGACGACTTCGCCTTCGACGGTGTCTTCGGGTTTTTTGTCGTCGGATTTTGCTTCAGAGTTTTCGGCGTCTTCAGCTGGCTTTTGCTCTTTGGCGGCGGCCTCGTACATTCTGGCACCGATGGGCATGAGCTTGTCGTTCAGGGCTTTGGCAGCGGCTTCGAGCGCATCTTTGTCTGCCTTCTCGTCAGTGACAACTTTTTTGGCGTCATCGATCGCTTCGTTAAGCGTCCTCGCGTCTTCGTCGGCCAGTTTGTCTTTGTGTTCGCTCTTCAATTTCTCAGCTTGGTAAACTGCCGAGTCGAGCACGTTGCGAGCTTCAACCGCTTCCTTTTTGGCCTTGTCCTCTTCAGCGTGAGCTTCGGCGTCTTTGGCCATTTTTTCGACTTCGGCTTTGTCGAGACTGCCGGATCCTTGAATGGTAATGTTTTGCTCTTTATTCGTGCCTTTGTCTTTAGCTGTGACATTCAAAATGCCATTGGCGTCAATGTTGAAGGTAACTTCAATTTGCGGCACGCCGCGCGGTGCAGGTGGAATGCCGTCGAGCGTGAAGCGGCCAAGCGACTTGTTGCCGTCAACCATGTCGCGCTCGCCCTGGCCAACGTGAATCTCGACCTGCGGCTGGTTGTCGGCCGCGGTTGAAAAGACTTCAGACTTACTCGTCGGGATGGTTGTGTTGCGCTCGATAAGTTTGGTCATCACGCCGCCCATAGTTTCGATGCCAAGGCTCAGCGGCGTGACGTCGAGCAGCAAAACGTCTTTGACATCGCCCTGCAAAACGCCGGCTTGAATGGCCGCACCAACGGCCACGACCTCGTCCGGGTTCACGCCCTTCATCGGATCTTTGCCAAAAATTTTCTTCACTTTTGCCTGCACAGCCGGCATGCGCGTCATGCCACCGACCAGCACGACGGCGTCGATATCGCTGGCTTTGAGGCCGGCGTCTTTGAGCGCCTTTTCGCACGGCGTGGCTGTTTTTTCAATAAGTTCGCCGACCAGATTCTCCAATTTGGCACGCGTCAACTTATGCTCAAAGTGCTTCGGGCCTTCGGCATCGGCAGTCAAAAACGGCAAATTAATGTTAACTTCTTGCGCGCTCGAAAGCTCAATCTTGGCCTTTTCAGCCTCGTCGCGCAGCCGCTGCATCGCCGCTTTGTCGTCGGAAATATCAATGCCGTGCTCTTTTTTGAACTCAGCCACAAAGTAATTCACAATCGTGCGGTCGAAGTCCGCACCGCCAAGATGCGTGTCACCGTTTGTCGATTTGACTTCGAACACGCCGTCGCCGAGTTCCAAAATTGAAACGTCAAACGTACCGCCACCGAGGTCGTAAACCGCGATTTTCTCGTCCTTTTTCTCGGCTTTGTCGAGCCCGTAAGCCAGCGCCGCAGCCGTCGGCTCGTTGATAATTCGCTTGACTTCCAGCCCGGCAATTTTACCGGCGTCTTTGGTTGCCTGGCGCTGCGAATCGTCGAAGTAGGCAGGCACAGTGATGACCGCTTCGGTCACCGGCTGACCCAAGAAGCCCTCGGCATCGGCCTTCAGCTTGCCCAAAATCATGGCGCTAATTTCCTCGGGCGAATACTCTTTGTCGCCCATTTTGACTTTCACGCCGTTGCCGCTTTTGACAATTTCGTAGCCCATCAATTTCAGGTCGCGCTGAACTTCTTTGTCGCTCCAGTTGCGGCCGATCAGCCGCTTCACTTCATAAATCGTGTTCTTCGAATTCGTCACTTGCTGCCGCCGGGCCACTTGCCCGACCAGCCGCTCGCCATTTTTATTAAGCGCCACAACTGACGGCGTGGTGCGCGCACCTTCAGAATTCGCAATAATTTCCGGCTTCCCGCTTTGCATCACGGCCATCGCCGAATTCGTCGTCCCCAGGTCAATCCCAATAATTTTTCCCATAATTTATCCTTTCGTTAGCAAATAGATTGGTAGAGTGCTAAATCTATTCTAGCATAAAAAATTAGCACTCACATGTCAAGAGTGCCAGCTACTGCATTTTGACGCGAACCATGGCGTGGCGGATGACGTCGTCGCCAATTTTGTAGCCGGATTGCAATTCTTCGGCCACGACTTCGCGCGTGCCGTCGCCGTCTTCCATGCTGACGGCTTCGTGGAATTTCGGGTCGAACGACTCACCGGTGGTTTTGATTTTCTCCACGCCCATTTGCTCAAGCATTTTTTCGAATTGCTTGACAACGCCCTGCACGCCTTTGATGTAATCGTCGCCTTCGAGTTCCTTCGGCACATGCTTGAGCGCACGCTCGAAATTATCGATGACGGGCAGCAATTCGCGCACGACATTCGCTTTGGTCACATTTTTGAGCGAGGCCATTTGCTCGTCGTGCCGTCGCCGCAAATTCACCGCATCCGCCCGCTCCCGCTGCAGGGCTTCGGTGAGTTCGTGGATTTGCGTCTGCAAGTCAGTGATTTGGGAATTTTGCTTGTTAGATTGTGATTTTTTCTGTGCCATGCTTACCTTTAATTTTAATTAAGCCTCGTTGTCTCTAGCACGGACGCAATCCCGGCGTGCCCAAGCTCCATCATTGTGACGACTAGATAAGCGTCGAGCGTAGACTCGTCTCGTGCCCTCGCGTCTGCTACAACACCATCAAGCGCTCGCCAAACATCCATGGCGGCTTCTGCTTGTCTCCCGGGATCTCCACTTTCTTGCGCTTCCGTAATTCCGGTTATAGGTCCAGCCAACCTATTAAAAGTGAGTCTACCTAGCTCACTACTCATACAAAACCTCCTCGAGTGCTTCGCCGGTGTGACGGACGAGTGTCATGACGTCGCGGTATTGTTGACGCGTTGGGCCGAGGATGCCGATGTAGCTGTGGTCGGAATACGGGCTGCGAAAACGACTGATAATAAGGCTAGCGCCGGCACTGCGGCCGATCGGATTTTCCTCGCCAATGTAAACGCTCAGCGGCTGGTTCGGTGCGGCTTCGTGCAGCCACGGCTCGAGATTGTCGAGCAATTGCGCCACTTGCTGGACTTGCCCGCGCTGCATAAATTCCGGCTGGCCGAAAAGATTAGACAAACCGCTCATATATAATTGATTGCCGATGGTCGCCAGGCCGAGATTGTGCGTCAGCTCCACGAGTGTGTCCACGGCATTTCGAATCGTGCGCTCGGGCAAACCGCCGCTCGACACGCGGGCGGTCAGCGCACGCTCGGCTCGCGGACCAATTACGCCTTCTTTTTCTTGGCTCAAGTTATTAACATAAAATCTGTAACCCTTGTCGGTCGGCACGCGGCCGGCGCTGGTGTGCGGTTGGGCGATGAAGCCGCCGCGCTCGAGCTCGGCCATTTCGGCGCGAATCGTAGCCGAAGATACACCAAAAACTTTGGCAAGCAACTGCGAACCAACTGGGCTCGCCACTTCGGCGTATTGCTCGATAATCGATGATAAGATTTGCTTTTGACGCTCGGTCATGATTTCTCCATGAGACAAACCTACGGTTTTTCTCATCGCGCGGGGCACCGAACTAAATTCGTCGCTCCGGCTGCTCTTTTCCCCTTTTAACAACTCAGATTATACCTTGCTGGCACTCAAAACTCAAGAGTGCCAACCTGCAATTTGGCTGTGAGATTTTTTATATCTTTGTCGGATGATGCCTGCTAACCTTTGGAAGGTTAAAAAAAGGAGTGCGTATGCATAAAAAAATCAAAGCCTATCATTTAAGTCATCGCGGGCGACAATTCGTCAGGATCAGCTCGATAATTATTCCGGTGCTGGCGATCGTGTTGACGCCAATCGCTGCGGCGACGGTCTCGGCGCAAAGTTCGCAGGGCGATTCCGCTTCGGCGAGCCTAGCTGCCGACAACCCCGTCAAGACAGCTGATTTGCGTTATAAAATTGACCAGGTTATCCAGCAAAACGAGTCAGTGGGGGTTATAACGAGCGTCAAAATTGCCAATCTGCAGACCGGGCAAACGCTCGTCAGCCATGACACGGCGACGTCGCATTTCGCGGCGAGCATCAACAAATTGCCTGTCGCGATGCTTTTGGAGCAAGATTTGCGGTCTGGCAAGATACATCTTTCTGACAAACTTACCTGGACAGCCGCTGATGTTCGCGCCGGAGATGGCTTCTACGATCAGCCGGGCGCGCCGCTCACCGCCACCGTTCAGCAGCTCATTCAGGACATGCTGAACCGTTCGGGAAATACTGCCGTCGTAGTGCTTGTAAACCAGCCGCTTGGCGGCGCATTTGCCGTGAACGCGCGGCTCGAGCAGTATCCGCAGCTTGTTCAGACCCGCCTGATGATAGTCGGCCCTGACCAGTTTTATCTGGGAAACACGACTGCAACTGAATCGCTCTGGGTTATGAAGCAAGTTCAAAAAACCAAAGACGGCTACGAGCAGCTCATGCAAAATGCGATGGCGACGAATATCTTTACCGACTACGGCGTGCGCAGCCAGCTTGCCGGCAACAGCTACATAACGCTCGCGAATAAAGTTGGCATCCTCGATGACCCGACGGGTTCGGGCACGAATCGCCACGACGTCGGAATTATTTACAATTCCCAGACGCACCGTTCGTACGCCTATTCGTTTTTGACGAGTAATTTCTCCAACAGCACCGACCTGACGACTCAGGCGGAAAACTCGCTGAAGCAAATGGGCCTCGACATCCTGCGTTTCGCCGGCGACAAGCCGCAACCCGGCATGACTCCGACGCAAACGCCACAAAACCCGACCCAAAACATACAGCCCGAAGCAAAGAAAGTTCTCTACTAAGCTAAATTTTGTAGGGATCTGGAATGACCGAGAGAGCTTAAGAGCTCTCTCGGTTTTATTTCTTTGCCGCAAATGATAGCTGGCACTGGATTCCCGATCGGCCGGGAATGACAGATTTTAGGCACGGCCGCTTAAATAGGCTTTAGTTTCGCGATACAAGTTTGCGGCAAGCTGGCGCACCTGCTGCTGGTCTTGCTCTAATTCTCCAAGACGAGCCAACTGGTCCAGTTTGTTCACAACCACATCAAGCTTATCGTTAATGATGATTGGATACGTGCCATCTTTAGCCATTTCAAAAATCTCTGCTGCAGTTTCAAAGCGACGCTGGCGTTCGGTAACGTCCATTGCCCCTCGCGCTTCTATGCGGCGTAGCCATTCCTGAAAGCTCGGTGGCAGGATGATCACGCCAATAGTATCAGGCTTCGTTGGCGCGACATTAGATATGCCCAACGTGTCTACTTCGTTGATAGCGATTTTGTGTAAAGATCCGGCTTTCTCTAACTCGCGCATACTGATGCCCGAAACTTGCTGATTGTGGATAATTTGTGCTTCCAGAAATTTGCCCTGCTTCAGGTCATTTAGAATTTCTGCTTCGCTTCTAAACCAGTACTCGCGACCATTTTGTTCGAGCACGCCATTATTAACTCGCTTATCGCGAGTCGTGTCCGAAACGACGTAGTGGTAATTGCCGGTCTCGATTAACTTATCAATTATGGTATTTCGACCACCACCACTCGGTGCAAGCAGCAAAACCAATTTGGTTTTCTCAAGCAATTTGCGAGCGACTAAAGATGGCTTATAATCCGCCAGAACCGAGCGGAACTCGGCCATGTGTTTTAGCTGGTTCATGGTACATTTATAACAGAGCCTAACGCTTTTGAGGAGGGTATTATGCAAAAAGCGCCGAATTTTAGCCTACCGGATCAGAACGGCAAGGTGCGTTCACTACAAGATTACGCTGGCAAATGGTTGGTGTTGTATTTTTATCCGAAGGACGATACGCCGGGCTGCTCGGCTGAGGCTTGCAGTTTCCGCGACGAACGCGAGGCAATCGTAGAACTTGGCAACGCCGAAATTGTCGGTGTCAGCAAAGATTCGGTCGACTCACACAAAAAATTCGTCGACAAGTATCATCTAAATTTTATGCTGCTCAGCGACCCCGAACACAAAACTATCGAGGCCTACGATTCGTGGAAACCGCAGAAATTTATGGGCAAAGAATTTCTCGGCACCAAACGCAACACGTTTATCATCAATCCCGCGGGCAGCATCGCCAAAAAATTCGAAGGTGTCGACCCGAAAAGCCATGCTACCGAGATTATTCGGGACTTGAAAGCGCTACAGGCTTAAAGCACTAATCACGTTTGAGCATGACGGTAAAGGCTTCGGCTGGGATGTCGACTTTGCCGAAACGTTTCAGGCGCTTTTTGCCTTTGGCCTGCTTGGCCAAAACTTTTTTCTTGCGGCTGACGTCGCCGCCGTACAGGCCAGTCGTCACGTCTTTGCGGTAGGCACTTAAATCTTCGCGGGCGATGAATTTGCCACCAATCGCGGCCTGCAGGGCGACTTGGAAATTTTGGCGCGGGATGACTTCTTTTAATTTTTCAACTGTCGTGCGGCCGAGACTTTGCGCTTCAGAACGGTGCACCATTATGCCGAGCGCGTCGACTTTTTCGCCCGCCACGTAAAAATCCAGCCGCACCAAATCTTCGGCGCGGTAATCGTCCAGCTCATAATTGAACGAACCGTAGCCGCTGGTCAGGCTTTTGAGCTGATCGTAAAAGTCGGTCAAAAGGTTGGCGAGCGGCGCCTCGAACGCGATAAGCGCGCGGGTGTCGACGTAGCTCAGGTTTTTGTGCAGGCCGCGTTTGCCGGCGATGAGTTGGATAATCGAGCCGACGTATTCCTGCGGCGCGACGATTTCGCCCTTGATCCACGGCTCGCGGATTTCGGCAATCTGTGCCGGATCGGGCAAATCCGCTGCGCTTTTAATATCCAATTCCTCGCCGTTATTCAGTACGATATGATAATCCGTCGACGGATTCGTGATGATAAGTTCCAGATTGTATTCGCGCTCCAACCGTTCGCGCACAATGTCCATGTGCAGCAAACCCAAAAAACCGACGCGCACGCCAAAGCCGAGCACCGGTGAATTCTCCGGCTCGAACTGCAGCGCGGAATCACTCAAACTCAGCTTTTCAATTGCATCTTTCAGCTCTTGATAAAATTCATTCGACTCCGGGAAAAATCCGGCATACACAAACGGCTTCACGTCCTGATAGCCAGGCAGTGGTATAATGGAATTGGAACGAGCATTGCTATGTCCAAAGTGAACGACGGTGGTGGGGCTGGTGGCGGCGGTTGGTAGAGTCACCGTATCACCAACTTTCGCCTCGCGGGTCGATTTTAGGTTAGTGACAATGTAGCCGATTTCGCCGGTGTTGAGTTGTGCGTTCGGCGTCATGTCGGGCTTGAGCGCACCGACTTCCAGCGCAATTCCTTGCGCATTGGTAGCCATCATTTTGGTCTGGCTGCCTTTTTTAATTTCCCCGTCAACCACGCGAACATACAAAATCACCCCGCGATAATCGTCGTAATAACTGTCAAAAATCAGCGCTCTGGTTGGCGCGTCAGTCTTGCCGTTTGGCGGCGGCACGTCGGCAACGATGCGCTCCAAAACTTTATCAACGCCCTGGCCGGTTTTGGCCGAGATTTGCAGAATGTCCGCTAGTTTGCAGCCGAGCAAGCTGACAATTTCCGCGCTGACTTTCGGAATGTCCGCCGCGGGCAAATCAATTTTGTTGAGCACTGGAATGATAGTTAAATCCGCTTCCAGCGCCAAATAGACGTTCGCCAAAGTCTGCGCCTGCAAACCTTGCGTCGCATCGACGACCAAAATCGCGCCTTCGCACGCCTCCAAACTGCGCGAAACTTCGTAGCTGAAATCTACGTGGCCAGGTGTATCAATCAAGTTGAGCTGAAAGTCTTTGTAATTCATCCGTACCGGCTGCAGCTTGATCGTAATCCCGCGCTCGCGCTCCAAATCCATGCGGTCGAGCAACTGCTCGCGCATGTCGCGCTTCTCAACCGTCCCGGTAAGTTCAAGCAGCCGGTCGGCCAACGTCGACTTCCCATGATCAATATGCGCAATAATACAAAAATTCCGAATGTGGTCTTGAATCATTGCATTTTACTCAAGTGCTCGTGAAGCATCTTCCATCGGCCACCGGATTTTACGACGACGTTCGTGCCGCGGCCAGCGCCGTGCCGCTCTTTGCCGTCTACGATTCCCGTCCAGTGGAAGTTATAGGTACAAACCGTGCTGTCGGCAGCGACGCCGATCCATCTGACGTTCGTGATTGCATACGCTTCGTTTTGGATTTTCGCCCAAGTTGCTTCAAACGCTTTGGCGATGGCCTTGAGCCCCTCAAAGGAGCCGTCCGAAAACCAATACACCGCGTCTTCCGCTATCAGCGGCTCGACTTGCGCAAAGTCATGCGAATTCGCAGCCCGTTCGTACTGATGCAAAAAATTATTCAATTGCTCCATCAAATTACATTATAACAGAGGTAGCTGACTTTAACGATCCTGCTCACCGGCAGACCTAGCCCCGAACCATTCTTTTGGGCGGTTGAATTGCCACGGGTCACGGACGTTGCACTTCTGGATTTCGACTTTTTGCCAGACTTTGCCCGTGACATACGGCTCGACGTCCAGCCATTCGTGTAGCTCTTTTTCTGATGGAAAATCCATAAGCAGCGCCGATCCGATCATCTGATTCTGGTCATCCCAAAGTGCGGTGCCGTACCGCATATTGCCAGATTGTCGCAGCTTTTCACCCATTGAAATATGATTCGGCCGTGCCTTTAGTCTCCGCTCCATCGCCTTGTCGTCCTTGCCATCACGCCCGATGATTAGAAATTGCATGATTTGCTACCTCTTGACCGGATACATCGTTACATCGCGCAAATAGAAAGTTGCTTTGGATTCGGCCAGTTCGCGGACGAAGCCGGCTAAATCCTGCGCGCTCATGGCGTCTGGATTTGGGCCATGACTGGCGATGTCGCTCGGGTACAAATTGGTGATTTGATATTGCTCCGGCTTGAATTCCTGTTGCAACGATTGGAAAAAATGCATTTCGGCCGTCTTAGCCGCGCCGTAGGCAGAATTGTTTTTGTGCGGTTCAAGTGCGCTCGATGAAATAATATTGTTACTACTCAGCCCCACCCCTCTTGCATCCCGTACATAACCGCGCTAGCATAAGCGGTAAATGACAAAAATAAACCTTGCGGCTACCAAGCAGCTCATTGCAGACCGCCAGGAGCTCCTCGCCTTACCAAAAGGCCAGC
>DASXEX010000022.1:0-5307 GCA_036489905.1 Saccharimonadales bacterium (SeqCode) | reverse complement strand
TGTTTTGGTTTTGGCATCGCAGATCCTTTGTCAGGTTATCTGCCTTTCAGTATGCAGTATGCCTCAGCTTTCAGGAAATGGGAGGGGTTTTGCGTAAGGTGAGTAATTAATTATACTGGCAAGCTATAATAGGTTCTATGGACACACGACCTTTGGCGGAGCGGATGCGGCCGGAGAAATTGGGCGGCATTGTCGGGCAAGAGCATTTGGTGGGCGCGGGGAAAATTATCCGTGAGATTGTTGGGAAGAAGCAGCCAACATCACTGATTTTGTGGGGGCCGCAAGGTTCGGGCAAAACTACTTTGGCAAGAATCATCGCGCGCGAAACGGGTGCGGAGTTTATTGAACTCAGCGCTGTCACGGCCAAAAAGGCTGACGTTACGAAAGTCGTGGCGGACGCGCAAGCCAACCGGCGGCTTGGCATGCGGACCATTCTGTTCGTCGACGAAATCCACCGTTTTAACAAAGCGCAGCAGGATGCGTTTCTGCCGTACGTCGAGGATGGCACGATAATTTTGATCGGGGCGACCACTGAAAATCCGAGCTTCGAAGTTATCAATCCGTTGCTGTCGCGTTCGCGCGTTTTGGTGCTCGAGCCACTCACCAAAACCGACATAGTTAAAATTATCAAGCAAGCCGCGAAGACTGAAAAGTTGACGACAAAACGGCTTCCGGCCAAAAGTATCGACCTGCTCGCCGAGCTTGCCGACGGCGACGCGCGCGTGGCACTCGGCAATCTAGAGCTTGCCATGCAGCTCACCAAAGATAAAATCACGCCGGAAATTGTCGAAACCGCGGCGCAAAAACGTGTTCCCGGCTACGACAAAGCGGGCGAAAATCATTACAATCTGATCAGCGCGTTCATCAAGTCGATGCGCGGCGGCGATGCCAACGCCACGTTATATTATTTGGCGCGGATTTTGCAGGCCGGCGAAGATCCGAAATTTCTCGCGCGGCGCATGGTGATTTTCGCGAGCGAAGATGTCGGACTGGCCGCTAGCGCCGCACTTAATTTGGCAGTTGCAACGTTCCAGGCAGTTGAAAGGATCGGCATGCCCGAATGTCAATACAATATTTTCCACTGCGCAACCGTGCTCGCCAAAACCAAAAAATCACGCGAAATCGCCGAAGCCATGTCTGCCGCCCAAACCGCCGCCCGCGATTTCCCTGACTTGCCGGTGCCGCTGCATTTGCGCAACGCGCCCACGAAACTAATGAAAGATTTGGGTTATCAAAAAGGCTACGAATGGCAAGCGAGCTTCCGGCACGGGCAAGGTTTTTTACCGCCCGAACTTCGAAATCTCAATCTCTTTTAGCCAGCAGCTCGCACAAAACACGAGCTTGATTATGCTCCGGATCATGTGCCGCATAGAGAAGCGTGACGGCTGGGTAAGCTTTGACGACTGCTTCGAGCTGCTCGCGGGCCGGATTCGTTTTCAGCTCTTCCCGATATTTTTTGCGAAACATTTCAAAGCGTTCCGGCTTGTGGCCGAACCACTTACGCAGCTTTTCTGAAGGCGCTACCTCTTTTAGCCAGCCGTCCAGCCTCGCTTTTTCTTTGCTGACACCGCGCGGCCACAGCCGGTCGACGAGCACACGGTAGCCATCGCTCGGTTCGGTCGGATTGTAGATACGCTTAATCGCAACCATGAGCTTATCCTAACTCAAGTTTCGGCAATTTGCTCCCACGGCAGGTCGGGCTTGCCGAAATGGCCGTAAGCCGATGTTTGACTGTAGATTGGACGGCGCAAATTCAGCGTTTCGATAATGCCCTTCACGCTCGTGTCGATGAGCTTGTCTTTGAAGTCGTACAGCGCTTTTTCGCTGACGGTAGAGGTGCCAAAGGTTTCAATAGTTTGCATGAGCGGCTTCGCATGACCGATGACATACGCTAAGCCGATTTCGCATTTTTCCGCCAATCCTGCGGCTACGATATTTTTGGCAATGTAGCGCGCCGCATATGCGCCGCTGCGGTCAACCTTGCTTGGATCTTTGCCGCTGAACGCGCCTCCGCCCACACGCGCATAGCCGCCGTATGTGTCAACCACAATTTTGCGCCCGGTCAAGCCGGCGTCACTTTCCGGGCCGGGAATGTGCCACAAGCCGGTGCCGTTGACGACGGTGTTTTTATCGCCTGGCACTTCGAATTTGTACTGTTTTAAGACTGGCGTGAAGATGTGCGCGATGACTTCCGCGCGCACACGCTCGGCCGAAATTTTTTCATCGTGCGCTACGGCCGCTACTAATTTTTCGACCGCCACGGGTTTGCCATTTTCATAGCGGACGGTCACCTGCGCTTTGCCGTCGGGCCGAAGCCATTTTAATTCATCTTTTTCGCGAGCTTCGTCGATGCGGCGAGCCAACGCATGCGCCAGCGCAATCGGCAGCGGCATAAGCTCCGGCGTGTCGCTGCAGGCAAAACCGAACATCATGCCCTGGTCGCCGGCGCCGCCATCATCCACACCCATCGAAATTTCTGGCGATTGTTCATGAATGTCGTTGCTGAAAACCGATTCCTGACTGAAGCCCCACGCCGGCACCGTGTAGCCGAGTTCGCGAACTTTATCGCGCACAATTTTTTCGTAATCCAACTTCGCGTGCGTTTTAATTTCGCCAAACAGGCAAATTTGATTCGCTCCGGCAACCGTTTCAATTCCGGTGCGGCTGTGCTTATCTTGTGCAAGCGCCGCGTCCACGATCGCGTCCGAAATTACATCACACATTTTGTCCGGATGCCCAGCACAAACCGACTCGCTCGTAAATAAGCTGACATTATCCAATGCGTTTGACATTAAAAAATCCTTTCTGCCGGTGCGAGAAAGGACGTTTTGGAGCAAACATCTTCCCCGCCAGGCGGGCTAGATGGAGCACCTTACTTTTGATAAGCAGGTTGCCGGCAGGTCGACGAGCTAGATCTCTCGCTGCACTCTGTATATTTTAAGTTGTTAACGTCTTATATTGTAACATACGGCCAAGCGCTGGCAACACCGAAATCTTTCTAGTATAATTTGTCTCTGTACTGGGGATTGGCCAAGCGGTAAGGCACTGGGTTCTGGTCCCAGGATCGGGGGTTCGAATCCCTCATCCCCAGCCATAAGGGACTCAGTGTCCCATTTACGAATTCTTCCTCTGTTAATTTCTTGCTGATAGACCCTCTTCTCTAGGGGAACAGAATTTAGGAGACACCGTTATTTGGTATTAAGCCATTAAATATCATCTCTGTTTTTGAGGGTGAGAGCACTTACCAAGCCCAAAGGTGTCAGCGTAAGCGTAATCTGATATAATAATAATATGAGCACGACGGGGCAAAAGAGAAAAAAAACGGTCAAACAAGCTATTGCAAACGAAAAGCTTGAGGGCTTAGTTGTATCTCGTGAAACCCGTAAACTTGCAGACAACTACATAACAGGTAAAGCTTCAGCAAAAACCGTTGCCGCTAAGATTCGAGCTCGTTACGGGAAAATATAATGGACTTCGTAGACCCGTACTACGATGATAGTATTGGTGACCTACGAAATCTACTCGGCGCAAAATCACCAGACGAGCTCGAAAAACTTGAGCCTCAAATAGTATTTGCCAATGAGCTTGAGCTCGAATCAACTGGCGTCCCAAGAACAGATGATCTTACTGAATTACTATTAATTCATGAGCAACTATTTAACGGTGTCTATGACTGGGCGGGGCAAATCAGAACCGTCGATATTAAGAAGAATGCTGGCGACGCAGAGTACTTCCTAATTGTTTCTAAAATCTACGACGCAGCAAACTATGTGTTTACGGAGCTGGCCAAAGAAAGTAGCCTAAAAGGCCTGTCGAAAGAAAACTTTGTAAAACGACTTGCCTACTTTTATGATCAGTTGAATTACATCCATCCATTCCGAGAGGGCAACGGCCGAACCCAACGCGTATTCTGGAATCGAGTTGCAAAGGATGCTGACTATGAGATCGACTGGAGTAGTGTTGTCGGAAACGAAAATGACGAAGCCTCAAAATTAGCTGCCGAAAAAATGGATAGATCAGCGCTAGAGGTAATGTTCACAAAAATCCTCCGTTCGCTATCCAACGATGGTTAATTTCTATCCAAAATATGTTCGTAAATCGTCCCCTATGGCCAGCCAGATAGAACGCAACGCTCTTTTTAGCTTAAAATCAGCTTCATCATCTCCGTTATCCTGGTCATTTTTAAAAGTTTGGTTATTCATATTGTACCTCCGATTAATTTTCTAGTTTCTTCAACATTATTTGCGATTACCTGTGCGAACTTTGTAAAGCTAACAGATAAGGAATCACTGTCAAAAGTTAAGTTATTGAAAAGTTTGGTTATTATCAGACGTTTTTGTTGAGGTGTCTTTTTCGGATATATTTCAGCGGCTTTTTGAGAGAGTTCAAGCAAGACAAGCGTCTGGTCTAGGCGATTACCTAATGACGTATCAATGCCCCGCAGCTGCTGCTCTAGCCCTGCTTTACGATCGCTAAACTCTGTGTGCTTCTCCAGATACTTTTGCTGCGAGATGTCGCCTGAAAGCTTGTCATCGTACAAGCCCTCTTCCATACGACTCAGCCGATCTATTTGTAGATTAACCGAATTCCATAATCTCTCCTTTTCTTCAATACTTGTTTGATGATGCTCACGCATAGCGTCAGCGGCCCACTGGATAATCTCCTGGGAAGGGCAAACTAGCTGTTCTAGCATGCCGATCACGGCTTCTTCCAGCCTATCTTCACGTAGTAGCTTTCGCCCTTTACAGCCCTCGCTAGTTCTTTGGCAAGTACCGTAATATCTCCCCTTTCTGTAATTGCCATGTAACGAGGCCGCCGCAGTTAATGCACTGGATAACACTTTTAAAGACGGGATTGTGTTGTCGATAGCGGCTCGGGCGTTTATGGTGCATCTTTTGCTGCACCCTTTTAAAGAGCTCCTTGGAGATAAACGTTTCCTGCACTCCAGGATAATCCTTGCCATTAAAACGGTTAATACCAATGTAGAATGGGTTAAGAAGCATTCTCTGAACGTTACTTTTGCTGAGTGGTTTACCTTGGCGAGTACGGATGCCCATATTATCCATAAGTCCTGTGATTGAGGCTAGTGAATGGCCAGCTCAACATATGTGCTAAAAGCCTTTTTTACTAAATCTTCCGCCGCCACGCTGCCTACTATTGAGAAAACTTAGGCGCTCCCCTCTAATAACTCCAACAGTTTAGCTGAGTCTATGTCATACTATGGGGTATGACACAAACACTCACACAACAAACACAATACCAAACCTTACGATTAGTGCTGAATGAACGCCAATGGCGTATATACCT
>DASXEX010000040.1:0-4542 GCA_036489905.1 Saccharimonadales bacterium (SeqCode) | reverse complement strand
GGAACGCCACATGTCCGTGATCCAGACCGCCCGGAAGCAGGGTCTGCATGTCTACGATACATTGTACGGGCTCATCACTGGCCGGCTGACGCCGGCGGTGCTGACGGAGGGTATTCGGTAAAGGCGATATTGAGCGGGTACTTATGAACCCATGAACCCTAGGCCGTGTGTCGTGAGTTCAAATCCCACACCCTCCAAGTATTTCATAGACAGTATTAGTCGCGTTTATGAAAGAGCCTCTTTTTGCTATAATCCACCCATGAGTGATGTGCTGCATATTGAGCAAGACCCTCTAGCGCTTTTGGCGACAATACCGGTCAGTGAAGGCGAAGTCCGCCGAGAGCCCACTGTCCGTCGTGCTTCGCCCGAGTTTGCGTACAAAGTCGGTGGCCCAATACTAAAAAGGTTCTTAGATGAAGCTACTGCAGCTGGTCATGTTCACGATAATTCGTTGGTGATGTCTCAGCCTAGTGATTTTAGATTAGGCGCCCTTTCAACGCCCCAATAGACTTTACTCCTGGCTTAGCACCCGATACTGATGCTAGTTTTAGGGCGGCAGTATACGGCAACGTCGGGCTAATCGCCTGTGCTTTTTCTGCTGAAGAACACCCAGATGATATTGGGACCATGTTTTTACAAGGTGGGGAGGTAGTGCTAAACCTTGCTGACCGCGATAGGTCAAGAGAGTATGTGCCAAGACAAAACTTAAATCCAAATATTAATGACGGTACAGTGTATTGGTGGGACCCCATTGTGCGCCAGCAAATAGCCGCAGACAATGATTTAGTAACACCTTTAGTGCCGAACGGCATTTACGAATATGGCTCGCACCATATTCACCGTGTACCAGTCATGCGTTCAGACCATGGGCAGCGTGTTTTAATGCGTATCAATACGCCGACTGACCCCGAAGTGAACCCTCGACCAGAAAATACTTATATCGCCCAGGATGACCCTAAATATCCTAGGTACGTGTTCTATGCGACTAGCCCCGACACCTGGGTCAGGCGTAGGTATTAGCCTCGTAAAAATCTGTAGATTTCTAGAGGACGTTCCTCTACAGGTGTTATTTTGTGATAATTTACTTCTGCTGGCGTTTGCGTTTGGTGGGGTCGAGTCCGCGTTTGCGGAGGCGGAGATTTTTGGGGGTGACTTCTAGGAGTTCGTCGTTTTCGATGAAGTCTAGGCATTGTTCCAGGCTGAAGATGGTTGGAGGGGTGAGTTGGACGACGCCGTCGCTGGACGAGCTGCGCATGTTGGTTAGGTGCTTGGGCTTGCAGACGTTGATTTCCATGTCTTCCTGACGGGTGTTCAGGCCAATGATTTGGCCGGCGTAGACTTTGATGGCCGGGCCGACGAAGATGGTGCCGCGAGCTTCGGCGGTTTGCAGCGAATACGGCGTGGTGGTACCGGTTTCGAAAGCGATGAGCACGCCGTTGCGCAGCTGCTGGAGCGTCGCACCCTGCGGCTGGTAGCCGGTAACGAGCGAGTTCATTACAATCGTACCTTTGGTTTGCGTCATCAAAATATTGCGCAAGCCAAGCAGCGCGCGCGTCGGCATTTCGTACACCAGCTTGGTCACGCCCTTCGGGCTCGCAAATTGTTCCTTCAGCACGGCGCGGCGTTGACCCGTTTCCATCTGCACCGTACCGACGTGTTCGGCCGGCACTTCGATAATAACTTCTTCGACCGGTTCGACAGTCTGGCCGTTTTCTTCGTGCGTCACAACCTGCGGGCGGCCGACTTCAAATTCAAAACCTTCGCGGCGCATGGTTTCGATGAGCACGCCGAGGTGCAGTTCGCCGCGGCCGGCAACCGTAAAGCCGATGCCGTTTTCTTCGACCTGCAAGCCAACGTTGGTTTCGAGTTCCTTCTTCAGGCGTTCGCTAATTTGGCGGCTGGTGTTGAACTCGCCCTCGGTGCCTTTGAACGGGCTGGTGTTTGGGCCAAGGTAAATGCGCAAAGTCGGCGCTTCAACTTCAATAATCGGCAACGCTTCCGGGTTGTTAACGTCGGCAATCGTTTCACCGATTTGCGCGCCGGCAATGCCGGTGAGCTGCACGATGTCGCCGGCCACGCCGCCCAGCACTTCGAACTTGCTGACGCCGTGGCTCATAAATACCAGCTCGACTTTGGCTTTCGCGATCGAGCCGTCTTTTTTGCAAAGCGCAACTTGGTCGCCGCCTTTGACGCTGCCGCGCGTAATGCGGCCGATTGCATATTTGCCTTTGTAGGTGTCCCATGCCAGGGCAGTCACGAGCATTTGAAATGGCTTGTCGAGTTCGATCGTTGGCGCCGGAACTTTTTCGATAATGGCCTCGAAAATCGGGTCGAGATCGGTGGCTTCAGCCGGATCCGCAGGCGGTGTGTCCCAAGCTTTACCCTCGCGACCGATGGCGTAATACACCGGATAATGCAGCTGGTCTTCGTGCACGGCGAGCTCCAAAAATAAATCGGCCAGCTCGTCCTCGACTTCGACGGTCCGGCTGCCGGTTTTGTCGATCTTGTTGATAATAACGATCGGCTGTAAGTTAGCCTCGAGCGCCTTTTCAAGCACAAACTTGGTCTGCGGCATCGGCCCTTCCTGCGCATCGACGATCAGCAAACAGCCATCGGCCATATTCAAAGTTCGCTCAACTTCGCCGGAAAAATCTGCGTGTCCCGGCGTGTCGATAATATTGATGCGATAATCGCCGTGCTGCACCGCCGTAACTTTTGCCGTAATCGTAATACCACGCTCGCGCTCCTGATCCATGGTGTCCATAATGAGCGTTTGGCTCATCTCGGCCTGGTTGTCACGGAATGTTTTGGACTGCTTCAACAGCCCGTCAACAAGCGTCGTCTTGCCGTGGTCGACGTGCGCGATGATTGCAATGTTCCGAATTTTAGTTGGATCTTGGGTTATTTGTGCCATATTACTCCGTGATATAACGGTCGGTACTCGGTAAAAATGAGCAAGCTCTTTTTTACTTCCGTTCCTATGTTATAAAAAATACGCTTACCTTAAGCGCTCCTGCAACATAAGTATTTATTAGTCAAATTATAGCATAAGTTCTGTTCTAAGGCAAACTAACCTCGCCGAAGAGTTGTTCTGTCTCGTTTCCCCAACGCCAGCGGCTTCGTTTGCGCGGCAACGCCGATTGCCAGCGCGATGATGACGACGTTTTTGATAATATATTGGCCTTCGAGCGTCGGCACGAACGGCTTGGTAAATGCCAGGTTCGAGACCAAAATCAGCGGCGAGCACACGATAATCAGATGGATAAACAACAGCGGAATGACCACGCGCGTCATCTTCGGGAACAAAAACAAAATGCCGATGACGCACTCATACACCGCCAAAATGTTGAACGCCAAATTGAAATGCTGCAAGCCGATCGTCTTCGCCGTCAGCGCTTGCGCCAGCGGACTGGCCGGACTTTGCCCGAACAATTTCAGAATCCCGAAATAAAAATACACCACGAAAACCGCCACCCGCGCCACCGGCAAAAACGACGTCCGCAACGCAGCAATAACTTTTTTGTCGATACCTTTTATGTTCATAAATGCACAGCCATTGTAGCACGAGCAACCGCGGCGGGCGCGGAGCTGCGTGAATATTGTTGCAATAGTACAATAATCACATGCCACAAATACTAATCGCAGTAAAACCTACGACAGGCACAAAAGACTCGACTCTCGTATTCGACAGTGGTTCTGGCGAGCTCACTATTTACGAGCTCAGAAAGGGCGAGCCTGTAACCATTTCTGTGCGTAATAAAGAAAAGAAACACTGCCAGGGGTGGTATGACATTGCTGCACATCAGAACTATCCTTGCGAGGCCGGGAATTTGGTCGACGCAAAGTTCGACAGTTGTTATGTGTGCAGACGTAAAACTGACTTCAACCCTGGATTCTATAACTCAAGTACGATTTCTGCGAAGCAATCAGCATACAACGCAAAACCTCACTCCGTATATATAGCCTATTTTGGTAACGAACTTTACAAAGCCGGCATACAGTCAGACTCACGAGGCCTGGATAGATTATTTGAACAGGGCGCACTTTACTACTCTATAATTGAGCGAGCAAAAAATGCATACGAGGCACACGAACTCGAGGCAAAGCTAATCGCCCAAGGTCTTCGCAACAGTGTCACGAAGAAACAAAAGCAGGACTCTTACGAAACTTTATATAGACTGGACGATGCGGAAATCGAGCATGCGTTCAGGAGAAAAGTTCATGAGTTAAGGCTCACTGACGACCTCCAGATACATACAAATCTGGATATTTTCTTTTTTGACAACAGGCCGACAGAACCAATAACGACGATTCATACCGAAACTATCTCAGGAAAAGTCAGAGGAATAGTCGGCAACTATTTAGTCGTCGAGAACGGGAATAGGTTATTTGGTCTCTGGCTTAGGCCCCGTAATCCATTAACCTCCCCAGCTTTGCTACCATGGCAGTATGGTCACAAACATAAACACTACGTTATACCAACGAAAGTATCGGCAGCTTTTGCCTAAACTGGATGAACGGTCAGCTCGTCTGACGGTTGGC
>DASXEX010000002.1:0-13036 GCA_036489905.1 Saccharimonadales bacterium (SeqCode) | reverse complement strand
TAATCTTTGCGAGTTAACTTGCTCATATAGCGTCCCTTCATCCGCACCTCCATACCAGACAGCATGATAGAAGATTACGGGTACTTTTTTAATGAGCTAACGAATACTACTTGGGGAACTTTATTTATGAGCTAAGTCGTGATACTTGATAAGTGATACACTTCTGATACACTGAGTGTATGAGCACAACAAAATCACGTCTCAATATAAGCCTCCCTGACGACGTTAAAAAAGCCCTTCTTAGCGTTGCTGAGCGAGATCAGATGCCAGCGGCTACGAAAGCGCTTCGACTTATGGAAATTGGCCTAGAGGTTGAGGAAGATGACATTTGGGACAAGATCGCAGTGAGCAGAGACCGCGAAGATAGCGTGTTCCAAGCCCATGCTGCGGTATTTGAAAAATAGATGTATACAATTCTCTATGTTGACGAAGTAGTCAGTTCGCACTTGCCTACCATTCTAGAGCCTTGGAAGAGTGAAATCGGGCAAGCAATCGAACGCAAGCTAATGACTCGGCCGGAAGTGTATAGTAGGCCCCTTCGTCGATCATTAAAAGGATACCGTAAACTGAGGGTTGGAGGCTATCGGATTGTTTTCAGAATAGAAGAAAACACAGTTAAAATCTTTGTTATACAACACCGATCGACCGTTTACGCAATCGCCCCCGAACGACTGCAGGCTAAGCGTCACCCCTAGGGGTTCGAAGGCCTCATCCCCAGTCAAACATAGTGATAACAACTTTAGCTAAACAATTTCAGAAACTCGGCTGGTTTTACTATCTTTATCTTCTTATAGTGTTTGAGGTCGAGTAAATCTTTGTCACCACGTATAATATATTCAGCGTTTCCAATAGCCGCCGCTTCGATAAATTTATCGTCGTCAACGTCTCTGCTCACACTTACCTGTAATGTACCGAGCTGTACCAAAATAGCCTCTTCTCTAATTGAGGCTTCAAGAAGCGCAAGGCTTGGGACAAATATGGGGAACCGCTGGGTGATTTTACGCCGCAGCTCGCTCAGTAGTTCCTCAGCGGTTACCACGATGAGACGTCCGTCTACAAACCGCCGGATAATTTGCTCCGGGTTGCCGCCAAATACAAGACCCGAAATCCATACATTCGTGTCAATAACCACTACCGGCTTTAGTGGTGGTACTTGCATGCGTATTCGCTAGTCTTCAAGTGATTTATATACCTGCTCTTCGCTTGTGATTCCCATCCGCTTACCGACAGCCTTACCAGTTGTGAATAGCTGTTCCCAGCGCTTACGACGCGCCAGATCAGTTAGCGCCAATCTCCTAAAGTACTCACTCCGTGTGCCCATATCTTGCATGACCGCCTCATCTATATCTTTGAGTAGTTTTTCATCGAGTGCGATGTTGAGTGTTTTAGTAGCCATAGTAGTTGTTACTCCCTATACGGGTATATTGTATAGATGTTGTATATGCGTGTCAACGTCAGGTGGGGTTCGAATCCCACATCCCCAGCCATTACCTCTCCTTGCACGAGTAACAGTCCCGAGTGAGACACGTTTTGAGTAAATGATATGTCGGATGCGAAGAAACCAAAAGATCATAAGAATGTACTGTCAAGCTCCCGCTTTTATGAACACCCCCGTCTGAACTTTCTTGTTGTTTGAGCCAGTTCACATTATTACGCCCGCGATTTGCAAGCTATTTTGGGCAACATCGCTAGAAACGGCTACATCTGTCTCCCGTGTATAAATTCGTAGTTTAATGCTGCAGCAGCCGGCATAGTCTGATCATCAACCTCATCAAACCCCATAACGTTCATCTCGGATATATGCCACGCGCCATCAGGATCGACTTTCTCCACGAACGCCACGTGCCCTAAGCCGTTATCCACGTTAGAAATCTGCATGATAGAGTATTGCGTCGGCGTGTGATCGACCTTGTAACCTTGCAATAAAGCGTTAACTGCCCAGGTCGAAGCGTTGCCCCACGTATTCGGTATCGGTTCGCCGGCTTGGGCGCGGCGCATAAACGCCCAGTAGGTGCAGTTGCCGAAAGCGTAGTAATCGCCCGGATAGTTCGGCCCGTTATATAGGTGCACATTCTGAGGACCGGAACCGGGCGGAGCGTTAGTTACTTCCGACCCGCTGAAGGCATCCGCCAGCGCGCTGATGTTGGTCGCGGAAATCAGCGTAATAATCGGCATGAAAATAACGAAAGCAAGCACCCCGACGATAACCCACAGCTCTTTCTTGAGCGACGTGGTTGCCTTCATGAACACGAACAGGGGTATCATAGACTGTACAACTCCGCCGGATTGGTGGTTATTAACGGGTGCTCTCTTGAGGAAGCTACGACCTTAACAGCGACATGATTCTGGTCGGCAATGATCAGGGCGTCACCGCGCTCGCAGGTCAGCAAAAAGCTTTGTTCATATTCGCTCAAATTGAATTCCGACACGACGTTCTTGATAGTCGTCGTGTCCTGCCGCATCAGAATGCGCAAACCGCTCTGCGAGGCTATCGCTCGGCCGTAGTCGTTCCGCAGAAAATCATTGGCCTGTTGAGAAATGATCGATACGCCCAGATAGTATTTGCGGGCACGACGCACCAGGCCCGCCACGAACCGCGCGCTTTCCTCGTGTTCCAGCAGCATCCAGCCTTCATCGATCACCAACAGCCGTTTCTCCGGCTTAGCCTTCACTTGGTTCTGTACGAAGTTGGCGATAATCAGCATCATGATCTGCCGCAAACTTTCCGGCAAATCCTTAATGTCGAAAATGACCAGCCGGTTATCCAGCTTAATGTTCGTCTGCTCGTTAAACACATGCGCCAGCGACCCGCTGATATATTTCTCCAAACGCTCGCAGAGCGGCAAATGACCAAGCTTGCGCAGTTCGGCGTACAGATCGCGCAAGAGCGGCATTCGCTCGCCCGAGTCCTCGTAGACCTTCAGGATGCACTTATCGACTGCCGCTTTTTCACTGGAGTCCAATCCTTCCGCCATAAGTGAAATGACCTCAGTTAAATCCTGTGTGTGCTCTGATAGGTCATCTCGTGAGTGATAGGTGGTCGCTAGGTCGAAAGGATTTACCTTCTCTTTGGATTTGGCTGATAGCTTTATATACGTACCGTTCACGGACTCGGCAAGCCGCTTGTACTCCCGCTCCGGATCGATAACGATAACTTTCGTGCCTTGCATGAGCTGGCGCAAAATCTCAACCTTTGTCGCATAGCTCTTGCCGCTGCCGGACTGCGCAAACACGATGCTGTTGGCGTTATGCAGCGAAAAACGGTCGAGGATTACGAGCGAGTTGTTCGACTTATTAACGCCGTAGAGAATGCCGGATTCCTGCACGAGTTCGGACGACATGAACGGAAACGCCAAGGCCGCCGACGAACTATCCAGGTTGCGCTTCTGGTTCAGAATATCCTCACCGCGCGGCAGAATGGATTGCAAACCTTCGATCTGCTGATAGCGGGCGACTTTCGTATAGAACAATCGCGCTGAAAGCGTTGTTTCGAGCAGCTTGGTCACTTTGTTTAACTCTTCGAGCGTGTCCGCACGGAGCGTAATGTAAATGGCCATCTGAAACAGCTTTTCCTGGCCGCGCTGGATTTTGTCACGCAGCTCAATGGCAGATTCCAGCGGATCAGTCACTTCCGGCCCGATAATCTTACCCGCCCGGATCATCGCTCGTCTGGTTGACTCAAGCTCGGTTATTTTGCGGTGCAGCTTCGGTAATGCCTGCAGCACATCGACCTCGTGGATGTGGTAGCTAACGTCCGCGTCGTGATTGAAATTTATTAAGCTGTCGAGCCACCCGCTGGAGGCGACGAACGGGTAGCCGGCTATAAAAAGCGTCCGTACGTACTGGTCGTCGATCTGCAGGTAGCTCGGCCGCTCCTCCATTCCGGCGTACGATAGCACGTCCAGGTGATCCTGCTCCCCGAACGTCAGTGCCAATTCTTTGGGTCGCCCGCTTCTCTGCTTTTTCCACTCTGTTACCTTTGTTACTGTCTTGATCATCAGAGTCTCCTTTCCTAACGTAATTTGTATGTAATAGGTTTAATGCTTGGGTGGTTATCGGCTGAACCTTGGCTTGTGCCTGGTTGTAGAAGCTGTAAAAAAGGTCGAGGATTTCCAAGCTGGTGAGCTGCCGTGACTGCATACCCATCCTCGTTAGGCCCTTGGCGACGATATCGCAGTTCACGCTGAGCTGCTCTTTCATGGCCTCAAAATCCTTGTCCTTGGCGTCATACGGCACGATAACGTAGAAATGTCTGGTCAGTATCTTATTGTTCTTGATGAGCCCCAGCACGAATTTCGAATAGTTTCCCAGCTGCGTCCGGTAAATCGCTTCCTTTTCTCCAGCCAACCGTTCTTGCAAGTCGCTCAGGTACTTGTCCATATCCAACTCGCGGATGCGCACCACGATTTGCAGGTTGCAGCCCAACGAGTTTAAGAAACTCTGGTACGTTTCGATGAGCACGTCCTGTTCTTCCTCACTCTTGAGCTCGAAGTTGACCGACGACACCTGCAGGACAACACGGTATTCGTTATCCGGCAGCATCAATATGCCGTCTTTGACGCCCTTGATATTGATCTGCTGCCGTGACGAGGCCTTTTTATTCGACTTCTGTAAAAGTGACATGGAGGCCTCCTTTCTTGGTCGGCACGAAGGTTACGTTTGCCTGCGGGTTAGCAAGCAGCCGTTCGAGCTGTACGGTGTCAGCTATGCTGAGCTGCGGCAAGGCGGCAATAGCAGTTTGTTCGGCTCCCGGGATATCTGCGGCTTCTTCTTCGGCAGGTTCAGTACTGGCATCGCGCAGATGTGTCTCGTTTTTGTCGTAGATGTGGTATCGCGGCCGCAGGTTGTACCGCGCCAAGATAATCGCCCAGAGTAGTAGGATTTTGCCTTTGACGCGGATGGCCATCAGGCTGAACGCCAGGAGCAGTATGCCGCTTACACCTATCTTGTACGGAGTGAAACGCAGGTTCGGCGGAAACAGAATGTAGAGGATGGCGCCGCCGAATACCGGCGCGGCCAGGAGCAATAACTGCGAGAGCGTCAGGCTGCCGGCGATTTTGTCCTCGACCGTAGTGATTTGTGCCGGAACGATGGTAGATTTCATGGTTTCTTCCCCTTGGATTGCTTAGCTTTCACCGGTCTCGATATAATTTCTTGCGTTGGAAGCTTGCGAGGCAACGCCACCGGACTATCTTCGCCGGTTCCAAAGACCCGGTCGCTGGCTGGCGCCGCTGTCGTGCTGCCGGTCGCCGCACGTTTCGGCCGGTAGTTTTGTGTTTGTCGTGGCGCTGCAGTACCACTGCTGCTACTTGTATCGTTACCGTTGGTAGAGCTTGAACCCTTATTGTCGGAGGGCTGCGACGAAGACCTGTCGCGGGCCGTCGACACCGCTTGCTTGCCCTTATCGGCTACGTAGCTTACGGCGGTAGCGAATTGGCCGCCAAGTTTGCGCGCGGTTCGCGGGCCGATGCTCACATAGGACAATTGCATGAGCACGCCTTGTGTTTTGAGCAGAGCGATGACTGTGGCCAGACCCACGATCAAAGCCATGAGCGGGTCGGGCGTATGATTCGGGCCAGTTGCGACTAGGCCAGCGAAAATCGAGGCCGCCAGCCGGAGAATAACGACGTGAATGAACAGCACGAAGATCGTCACCAAGTATACTTTTATGGCCGTCTCCACGAAGTCCTTGAACCCAGGGACGATCCAAAGTAAAACGAGCAGCGGTGATAGTATCGCACCAAGGTATAGGGTTACGAGCCTGCCCACGTAGTACACGAGCAGAATGACGGAAAGTGCCAGAAAAACGACCATGATGAGCAATGCGGCAATACCCAAACTACCCGACTCTTTGGCAACTTTCGACAACGTACCCCATACCGACGGTGTCGGGAACACGGCGTTCAGCGCGTGAATCATGGCGTTGCTCAGCTCGATAACGCCATCAATGACGAAGATAGACGTATTAAACAGCAGGAACACCAGCCCGATTTGCGGCAGCAAGTGCTTGAATTCGATTTCATCCATGCCGAACGTGGCGTAGCTCATAACGTGGAACCCGAGCAATGCCACCACCAGCACGAACAACGCGTCGGTTATACCGACAATCGCCAGCCAGAGCTTTAAGACGCTGCCGTTCGCCGCCATGAGCGGCGTATTGCCCGTAAAGTAGTTGAGCGCCTTCATAAACGGGTTGGCTATAGACTCAACTATGTTTTGCAGCAATCCGGTGATGGCTTTAATGAGCACATCCGCTAGGCCGCCACCCGCCGGCTGCGGTTGGATCGGCGACAACGCCGGCATCTGCTGTGTCGCTCCGGTGCTCGGGCTCCCATAGGCATGGCTCAATATAGCTGTCAGCGTGGCCGCGCCGAGCACGATAACCAAACCGATCAGAGCATTGCGAATAATCTTCTTCGCGTTTTCTAAATTATCTGGCTTGCCGGAACTTGTCATGTAGTGATAGCCACCGGTGGCAATGAAAAACGCGCATACCAGCGAGGCAACTACGCACATAGTCCCGATAACCGGGTCGACAAACGAATGCATCACACTTGCCGCCGACGAAGCGGTAGTATTCGCAAACAGGCTCAGTGGAAAGGCTAAGAGTAGCCCCATAGGGTTTTTATCCTTTTATTTACAATTCGTTTTAACTGCCGAACGCTTTGGTGGCAAGATCGGTCACAATATTCGCGATCACAAACGAGGCAATTACGATGGACAAGCCCAAGGCTGAATGCCACAGGGTGCGCTTCGCCTTGTCCATGTGGTCGGGATTACCGGAGCTCGTAATATACTGATAGCCGCCGATCATGAAGAAGCCAGCCGCCACTAGGCCAGCGAGCCCCATGATAACTTTGAGCACGCTTTGAATGAATGTTTGTACTTGGCTGACACTGCCGGACGACGAAGCGGCGAGAGCGGGGTGGGCCAGGACAATGGGCGCACCGAGTGCAACGAACAGCGTTGCCAACTTGAGTGTTTTGGTTTTTTGCATCAAAAACCCCTCCTTATTTTTTAACTTCCCACCTCCCTCTCTTGGTAACAGAGTTATAGACTTTATAGCGCATCGTTTGTAATGCGTCAACTATTATGTTGAAGCATAAACGTCTTCGGCACAGACGGCCATGCAACCTCGCCAAATCCGTCACGGTAGAATAGGCTACATCAGGCAAGCAAAAATTCGCGCACCGGTATGGTCACTATGTTCTTTCTTTCGTCAAAGGCAAGTTGGTCGTTTGCCAGCAGCATGCCGATGCGCTTTGTCGGCACACCGGGCGTATTCTCGATTTGTCGTGTTGCCTTCTTGCCCAGTCCTGTCTCAATGACGTAAGTCGTTTGTCGATGCCTCACTACAAAATCCGCACTGCCGGCGTCTTTGCTGTAGTTTATTGAATTCGTCAGTGAACGTTCGCCAAAAATCCTGCGTAAATACAGCCCGACCGCATCTTCAAGCAAATGCCCTAAAATTTGCTGATTAGCCCGCGTACTGCCGGTAAGTGTAAAGTACATCGCGCGAATAGCCGGTGTTGTAAAAAGGTATTTGCTCGCGTGTCGTGTCTGAGCGGTGTGGCTGGTATTAGATTCCAGGCGATACAGCACTTCTACCTGCACAAGCGCATCAAATACTCGGGAAAGAGTTGGTCGCGGCATCTCAAGAGCCTTAGAAAGTGAATTGATACTCGCAACCTCGCTGTCCGCCAAGCTATACAAAATCTGTGGAATTCGCGCCACCACATCCGGGGTAAACTGGCCTATCTTTGTTACGTCTGTCCCTAATATCCGGTCTATGGAGCGCTCCAATTGATCGAAGGCAAGCGCCGTGTTGCCGGTCGCCGCCATAAAGGGTAACGTCCCGTATTGCAAATATTTTGAAATTTCAAGCCGGTCCACTCTTGTCCAGTACCTATTGATCTTTTGTCGCTCTGCAAAAAAGCCTTCGTAGACGTCTTTTGCAGTTTGGGCGGTTTGTATGCAGTTTCGAAGTGTCCTGCCTAAATCCTTCTCCTCAGACCGTCCATGGCTAATTTTCTGATACTCCGTGAAGCTCATCGGCAGCAACGTTTCCGTAATCACGCGACGGGCAGTATCAGGATTACTGTTGATTTCGAGTGCCGAAGATCCGGTGGATATTATAAAAACATGCGGGCTGCGGTCGTAGATTGATTTCAGAGCGACCACCCACTTGGGATCGTATTGCACTTCATCAAGAAACAAAAATACGGGCTCCGTCAGGTTTTCTATAGGGGTAGCGATGGCCTGTTCGTACACTTGCACGGCGTCCGTAATGGAAGCGCCAAGCAGCTGCGTGACGTGGTCGATACTTATGAACAGCTTTCGCTGCTTTGCTACCGCCAGTTCACAGTAAAGCTGGGCGAGCAACGTCGTCTTGCCCGTACCCCGCAGACCGCTGATGGCAAGCCACCTGGTTTGCCGGTTAATATTTTTACGAAAATCAAACAGATACTTATTCAAGAGTACATAGGCATTGCGCTTTGGCCGTTCTTTGCCGGCTCCGTCCACCACGTAAGCCTTAGCGCGCGTCTCTGCGCGAGCAAGCTGATCGCTAATATAGTCTGATAATTTCTGGTTGTCATCCACTGCACGCACAGTTTACAACAAATGCCCTTGCGTTGTAAAGTCTGTGTGCATACCTATCACATAACAGATGCGAATCCTTGTCGACGAATGGTAGAAAAGAAGTAGTTATTGCTAATCGTACGCGGTTTGTCGCCAGCTAAGTGGTTTACTATCACCAGTCCATGGGAGTGTTTGATGACATACTATACGAGACGCCTTGCTTTAAGTGTGGCAAGCCCGTCAAAGAATTCCAGTCGAAAAACGGCGGCGAGCAAGAGAGCTAGGAATGCTCACGCCACAGCAACTATACAAGGTCGCCAAACAGCAGTGGCGAATCGGACGTATTTATGGTTTTCGCGAAAGAACGACGTCGGAGCCAACATTTTATGGAATTTGCAGTGAGAAATACTCTCGTTACCGGCAGAGCCGGCCGCATTGGGTTGCACGTGATGGTTGAGCTCGCAAACGCCGACTATCGGGAATCTACGCTTAGGTAATGAGCCTGACCACCTTCGCAACTAGCTGGTCGAGGCTGGCCTGGCTGGTGGCTTCGGCGTTGAGGCGGAGCAACGGTTCGGTATTGCTGGGACGCACGTTGAACCAACTTTTATCCGGCAAGTTAATCGTCACGCCGTCGAGCGTGCTTTGTTCGTTGCCCTGAAACGCTTGTTTGAGCCGTTCGATGGCAGCGTCTTTGTCGGCGACTTCAAAATTCGTCTCCGGAATGGCGGCGTAATGCGTGAACTGTTCGCGAATTTCTGAAAGTTTTTTGCCGGAAAGCGCCGCGACATACAGGCCGATCACCGCGCCGATAAGCCCGGAATCGGCATACCAATTATCACGGAAGTAAAAGTGGCCGGAGGCTTCACCGCCAAACGGGGCGTCAGCCTCGCGCATTTTCTGTTTGATGAGCGAGTGGCCGACGCGGCTGATAACGGCCGTGCCGCCGTTTGCCGCGATAACCTCGGGCACGGTGTGGCTATTGCGTGCATCGTACACAATGTTAGCGCCGGGGAATTCCTTCAGGAAATATTCGCTCAGCATGGCCGACATTACACCGCCGGTCAACACCTCGCCGACCTCGTCGACAATAAACGCCCGGTCGCCGTCGCCGTCAAAGGCGATGCCGCCGTCCAGCTTGTTTTCGCGGATAGTTTTGATGAGCTCGGCAAGAGTCTCAAACTTCAACGGATTGGCTTCATGGTTCGGGAACGTGCCGTCCAGGTCAAAGTAAAGTTCGGCGATTTGCCAGGGCACCTGCTTCTCAAGCGCGGGGAAGATGGCGCCAGCCATGCCGTTGCCGGCGTCGACAGCTACTTTAAGCGGAGTTAGCTTAGTCGGATCAATGAAGCTCAGCACATGCGTTATCCAGCCCTCGGTTACGCTTTTGGATGCAAGGTTGCCTTGCTGCGGTGATGCGTCCTTGAATTTGCTTGCAATAACCGCGTCGCGGACTACATCCAATCCCGCTTCGAGGCTGACTGGCTTCGCCTGCTCGCCGCACAATTTTATGCCGTTGTACACGCCGGGATTGTGACTGGCGGTTATCATGGCGCCACCCGCCAGATTGTCGTTGCCGACGGCAAAATAAATCATGTCGCTGGTTACTTCGCCGATGTCGATAACGTCGCGGCCTTGTGTGCGTACGCCTTGGATAAGTGCGGCGGCCAGCTCGGCCGAATCCGGTCGCATATCGCGGCCGACAGCAACCGCGCCGTGCGTGGGCAGCAAATCCGCAAACGCCCTACCGATTTTTTCCGCTACTTCCGCAGTCAGCTCAGTGCCGACTCTCCCCCGTATATCATAAGCTTTGAAAATCCCGCTGATATCCGCCATGCGTGCTCCTTTATCTTAATCTTTATATGCCTATTTCATTACGGCTGATGCGTTGACCACGGACAATATACTTGTAGCCCGGAAAACTGCTCGAAATCCTTGACGTTGCGCGTGACGAGAGCCATTTTGTGCTGTAGGCATTGCGCGGCGATGAGGGAATCGATAGCGGGAGCGGAGCGACCATTTTTCAGGCCTTGCGCCATGAGCTGCGACCAGAGGATGGCAGTGTCCAGATCGACCATAAACATCCTCTCGCCGAATACTTCCAATATTTCTGCGGTCCGTTTCTCAAGCCGTCTGCGCTTCGCCGAGTCCGGGAGTAGCTCTATGCCTTTATATATCTCGCCGAAAGCTATACATGAAGCGTAGAGATCTATAGAATCTGCCCGCTCAAACCACTCCATGAACCCTTGGTTCGGTTGGGGTTTACTTATTTCGCTTAAACTATTCGTATCAAGCAAATAGCTCATTCGCCAAACTCAGGGGAGTTAAAGTCTACTGGCGTAGCTCGCCCAGTAGGCGATTTATCACGCGTTAAATCCAGTTCGTGAAAGCCGCTATTACGTAACAGTTGCTTCAGGTCCTTTTTTGGCTTCGTAAGGCGCTGGTACTCTTCAAAACTCATAACAACAGCTGCATTATGGCCGCGTCGAGTGATAATCTGCGGACCTCTCTTGCGGCTGGTCTCGACGACCTCGCTTAACTTGTTTTTTGCTTCTTGCAATTGCCATGTCATACTTTAATACTAGGCTAGACTGTCTAGCTTGTCAATTATTCCTGAAACCGTTTGCTCACCTCGCCAACTTTTTGCGACAGGTCCTTGCGGGCGACCAGGATGCCGTCGGGCGTGTTGACTATCACGACGTTATCGAGGCCGATGACGGCCACTGGCTTGTCCTCGTGATTCTGCACGAACGAGTTCTTTACGTATTCAGTCTCCACCCTTCCCTTGATATGGTTGCCCTGCGCGTCACTGTCGACGGCTTTATACATATCGGCAAACGAACCGAGGTCCATCCAGTCGAAGTTGGCAGGCACTACGAGCAAATCTTGCACTTTTTCAATCAAGGCGTAGTCGATGGAAATATTTTCGAAGTCAAGATAGGTTTTCTCGTATGTCTTGCCGGCAGCTTGCCCGAGCTTTTGGTAATTCGAAAGTAATTCCGGCGCATACGTCTGCATAGCTTGCTTGAAGGTGCCGATTGAGCCGACAAAATAGCCACAATTCCATAGGTAATTACCGCTTCTGACGTACTCTTGCGCGGTTTCGTAATTCGGCTTTTCTTTGAATGAGTGGACGTTGTAGACAAACGATTCGCCGGCAAGCAAACCACCTTTTTGGATATAGCCGAAGCCAGTGGCGGGATGATCCGGCTCGACGCCGACAAGGACTATACGCTGCTGCTTCTCTGAGATGCTTCCGGCAAGCTTGAAACTTTGTATAAAGCCGTTCAAATCCCGTATGTAATGGTCAGCCGACAGGAAAGCAATCGGTTCGCTCGCATCATGCTTGGCCGCGACATGCACGAGCGCTGCCACGATGCAACTGGCGGTGCCGCGCCGCGCCGGCTCAACGATGAAATTTTTCCCTGACAATTCCGGCAGCTGTCCCTTGACGTGCTGTATGTGCCCCGCTTCGGAAACGACGTAAATCTTTCCGCTGTCGGTCAACCGCTTAGCCCGCTCATACGTATTTTGCAGGAGTGAGTTGCTGTCCCCGTTAACTTTTAGCAAATGTTTCGGATACTCCGGCGTAGAAAGCGGCCACAAACGCGTCCCCGACCCTCCGGCAATAATCACGACAATCATACTTTAGACCATAATAGCAGGGCGGCTAACGAAATGCCACGGGAGAGGGCTGGTATAATATAATGGATGCGGATCTTAGTCACCGGCGGAGCCGGCTACATCGGCTCTCACACTATTGTGGAGCTTATTGCGAATGGATATGACGTCATCATCGTAGACAACTTATCTAATAGCAGCCTAGAAGTATTAAAAAGACTCAAAAAGATAACCGGTAAAAATACCCCGTTCTACGAAAAGGATGTTTGTGATAAGTCGGCATTACGAAACATTTTCGACGAACACCAGATCGACGACGTTATACATTTTGCTGGCTACAAAGCAGTTGGCGAGTCGGTAAAACGCCCGCTGCTCTACTATCGCAATAACATCGATTCAACATTAAGTCTATGCGAAGTTATGCAGGAAAAAGGTGTCAAGAAGCTCATATTCAGCTCGTCCGCCACCGTCTACGGGAATTCTGAGGAGCTGCCATTCAGCGAAAATGTCCGCACCGGCGACGGCATCGCCAATCCATACGGACAAACGAAGTTCATGATCGAGCAAATCCTGCGGGACTTGGTGGCATCCGACCCAAGCTGGCAAATTACAAGCCTGCGCTACTTTAACCCAATCGGCGCACACAAGAGCGGACTTATCGGCGAAGATCCGAACGATATCCCGAACAATCTGATGCCCTTGTATATTGAGAACTAGCCCCTACATCTGTAGCGGCGTACAATAATCTGGCGGCTTGGCAGGCAACAATGATGCCCTTGGGAGATCACAGTTTTGTGGTTGTCTCGGAATTTAGTCTGTTGCTTCCAAACCTTCA
>DASXEX010000058.1:0-9372 GCA_036489905.1 Saccharimonadales bacterium (SeqCode) | reverse complement strand
CGGGAGGTTGAGCGGTTTTACTGATGGTTTTGATGGCTGTTTTGGTTTTGGCATCGCAGATCCTTTGTCAGGTTATCTGCCTTTCAGTATGCAGTATGCCTCAGCTTTCAGGAAATGGGAGGGGTTTTGCGTAAGGTGAGTCAATAAGTCACACTAAGGGAGGCTCTGTATCTTAGCGGTGCTATTTTGTAGCCTAATAGGCTTCCTCCTGAAGCGCCGCTTTGATATCGTCGTAGCTGAAACCCTGGCGCGCTAGGTATTGCATGAGTTTTACATCGTCGGGGTAGCGGGGGCGCTTTTTGGTGATGAGCTGACGCAGGGTTTCGCGTTCGTCTGTTTCATCTGCCGCCAATGCCTGCGAGATCGCCTCGTCGCTGACGCGTTTGGCGCGTAATTCTTGTTGTAATTTTCGCTTCGAACTAGGGCGGAGCAAACGACGGCTTTCAACCCAAGACTGAGCGAATTTCGAATCATCCACAAAACCATTTTTGCTTAGCTTGTTAAGTATTATATCGGCAAGGGCAGGGAAGGCTTGTTTGCGCTGCAAATAACTGCGAATTTCCCACTCGCTCCGCGGCCGCATCGCGACATAATGCAAAACCAGCCCGAATAATTTGTCGTCGCTCGACGCCTGCTTAAGCTTCTTGATTTCCGGCGCGTCCAATTCCAATCCAACGTACAACTTGTACTCAAGCAACCCAGCCTCGCTCAAACTAAACGAATATTTCCCATCGAGAAAAACCGCAAACCGCCCCGCCCGCCGAACTTGCGCTTTTATGCCTGTAATTTTCATGGTTTACGATAGTGGTTTCTGCAGGCCGAAACTCGTATCTGAGTATCCGTCACCACATACACTAGCCGGTGACCACCGTCAATCCGCCGAGACCAAGCCCCAGCTAAATCTTCCTTGAGTGGTTCCGGCTTGCCGATACCGACAAACGGCTCCCGTTGGCAGTCTCGGATAAGTTGATTGATTTTCTTTAGCGTCCGCTTATCAACCGTCTGCCAATACGTGTAGTCCTCCCACCCTTCAACGGTGAAAGCAACTTCGCGGCTCATACGTCAACAAGTTTGTGTTTTTTTACTTTCCCTGCTTTAGCGTCAGCGACCGATTTACGCAACCGCGCCGCGTTAGCCGGATCGCGAAGCAGATAGTCTGTCTCCGAAAAAGCGTTGTACTGCTCAAGGGGAATAACAACTACCGTCGCGCCATCGCTGCGCGTTAGCAGCAAAGGCACGTGATCTTCATGCACTCCGTTGAAATATTTCTTGGTTTGCTTGCGAAAAGCCGAAATAGTCGTTATATCCATGGCATCTTCCTTTGTACGTTTTATTGTACGCTTAATGATCTCTCCGTCAAGTCTACTTACTGCCCGTCCACAAAAACCGAAAACCGCCCCGCCCGCCGAACTTGCGTTTTCGGTGATTTTCATGGTTACACCATACGCTACACAAGGGTGGCAATCAACGCAAAGTATGCGTACTCCACCGCAACTCCCCACGGTCTTTCTGCCCATTGAATCTTTATATGAAATTTCGTGATGGGACCAGTTGGAGGTGTTAGTCCCTTGCGCTCAAACCAAAAATAGCGATACACCCACATAAGATCCGGCGACACGGCAGCAAAAGCCGCCAGCCACGCCCAAATACTTTGGCGCCAGAGCAGATAAACCAACAAGGGTATACCGATTATGTTGATTGCCTCTGAAACAAACGTCATCTTATGTTTAAACGCATCGCCGAAGCCCCCACCGTCATAGCCATAATGCGGCACCGCATCAACTGCGAAGTGCGACGCAAGTGCCAACAGTATTGCCAGCTCGGGTTGCTTGACGGCTAGCGCAATCGCAGCGCCAGTCAGCGCATGATTTGTTGTCGTCATAGCAGCTGTGGCTCAACTAATTCCATAAGCTTTGGGAATTTTGTGTAAGTTGGATCAATGCCGGCGCTGAAGTGCTGGCCATTCGAAATCTCAACGTATTCACCGCCGAGTTTTTGAGCTAAAGCTCGAGCACGATCGGGATCGCAATATGGGTCATTGTCGCCATGAACGAACAGAAAATGTTCCGCTTTGGCCTTAACCTTCTCAAGCTCAAGCGGCTCCTCGAACATGCCGCCGAGTTGCTGCTCAAACAGTTGCCTGACGCGAACCCACTTCGGATCATCGGCCTGGTCAATTGTAAAAACTCCAGCCAAAACAGCCGCCCTGACCGAAACTTTTTCCGGCAAAGCCGGCAGCAAGTGCAAAATCTCAACCGCGCCTGACGAATGGCCAATCAGCAAATTGTCCTGAAAGTCCCAGCCAGAATCCAGCAAAAACTTCGTATAACGCCGCGTGCTAGGCATATGCGCGTTCGGCAGCTGCGGCACCCAGACTTCGTAGCCGCGCGCTTCAAGTTGCTGCTCCAACCACGGAAACCAATTCACGGTCGGACTCCCATCCGTCCCATGCAAAATCACCGCTCGCTTCACTTCCAAACTCGCTTTTTGTTCTTTTCTTCTTTGTCTCGGAAAGCAGCTTCGAGATCGATGTCGAGTTTATCGCAGAGGCCAAGGAAAACGATGAACACGTCGGCGGCTTCGGCGGCAATCTCGGCTTTGCGCTCTTTGGAAACAGAAAGTCCGGCTTTTTTTGCCGCCGCCTGGGCGAATTCGCCAAGCTCCTCCAGCAATTTTACGAATTTTGACTCAACGCTGTGTTTCGAAAAACCTCGCTCGTCGCACATTTGCCTAACGTACGCTTGCAAATCGGCGAGTGACGCTCCTAGGTGGGGCAATTCGGCCATGTTGCTCCTTATTCCTTTGCGGCTTCGGTGCGGACTTTTTTGGCGATTTCTTCCATGGTTTTGGGGTTGTCTTGGAGATATTGTTTGGCGGCTTCGCGGCCTTGGCCGATTTTGGCGTCGTTGTAGGCGAACCAGGCGCCAGCTTTTTCGACGATTTCGTTCGCTACGGCCAAATCCAAAATATCACCGGCTTTGGAAATACCCTGATTGTACATGATGTCGAATTCGGCCTGACGGAACGGCGGCGCGATTTTGTTCTTCACGACCTTCACGCGGGCGCGGTTGCCGATGACTTCGTCGCCTTGTTTGATTTGGCTGATGCGGCGGATGTCCATGCGGACTGACGCGTAAAATTTCAGCGCGTTGCCGCCGGTAGTCGTTTCGGGATTACCGAACATGACGCCGATTTTCATGCGGATTTGGTTGATGAAAATCACCGTGGTCTTGGAACGGCTGATAACGCCGGTGAGTTTGCGCAGCGCCTGGCTCATCAGCCGCGCCTGCAAGCCCATTTGCGCGTCGCCCATGTCGCCTTCGATTTCGGCACGCGGCACCAAAGCCGCAACTGAGTCGACTACAACCAAATCAACTGCGCTCGATCGCACCAAAGTTTCGGTAATTTCCAAAGCTTGCTCGCCGTTGTCCGGCTGGCTGAGCAGCAGATTGTCGACGTCCACGCCGATTTTTTTGGCATACGCCGGATCAAGCGCGTGCTCGGCGTCGATGAACGCGGCCGTGCCGCCGCGGCGCTGAACTTCAGCAATCGCGTGCAAGGTAAGCGTCGTTTTACCCGAGCTTTCCGGCCCGTAAATTTCCAGCACCCGGCCGCGCGGAATCCCGCCGCCAAGCGCCAGATCGAGGCTTAAACTTCCGGTCGGAAACGTCTCGACATTCACGGCGTGCGCTTCGCCGAGTTTCATAATCGAGCCTTTGCCGAACTGCTTTTCGATCGAATCGAGCGCCAAACCCAAGGCTTTTGACTTGCCGTCGGCCACACTCGCGTCTTTTGTATCTTTCACATCTTTTGTCTTCGCATCTGCCATACTAACCTCCACTGAAAACTTCTGTCTTCTCTTAATATTATACCAAACTTGCGACTATTTTAGTTCTATCACGCGAACTGGTAGAATGAAAGCAGCAGCGTTTCGTAATTCTTTAAGAGGGTGGACTTGGCTTTAAAAATGCACAAATCGAAGGATGCGGCGCAGGCGGCAGCGATTGACAAAACCGTTGCGGCGCTCATTGAGCGGGCGCTGGCGCGCGGGGCGAGCGACGTGCATATCGAGCCGCGGGCGCGGAATATTGTTGTCCGGTTTCGGGTTGACGGCTGGCTGCAAGAAGTGGCGAAGCTGCCGCTGCCGGCGCTGGACGAGCTTACGCGAAACTTAAAAAAGCGTGCCGAACTGGACGCGAGCGAGCATAACGCGCCACAAAGCGGTAACTTTCAGTTCGATTCTGAGCAGATTGCAACGAACGTGCACGTAGCCACAATGCCGACGGTCACGGGCGAAAAAATTACGCTGCACTTGGCACGACGCTTGAGTGAGCCGACGACGCTCGAAGCGCTCGGCTACTGGGGTGGAAGTTTACGGCGCATCGAAATGGCGCTGGCCGAACCGCATGGCCTGGAAATTGCGAGCAGCCCCAGCCGCACCGGCGCCAGTATGAGCTTGCTCGGCGCGGTGCATTTGCTCAACAATCCTGCACTGAATATCGCGACGCTCGAAGATCCGATCGAGCATCAAGTCGCCGGCGTCAACCAAACGCAGGTCAATTTAAGCGCCGGCGTGGATTTTGCCAGCGGCTTGCAAGCATTGCTCACACAAGACCCAAACGTCGTGATGGTGAGCGACCTGCACGAAGCCGAGACTGTGCGCGCAGCGGTTCAGGCGGCATTGAACGGCCGACTCATCCTCGGCGGGCTGCACGCAAGTGATGCGGCGCACGGCGTGGCGCATTTGCTCAATACGCCAGTCGAACCGTTTTTGATCGCGTCGAGTTTGCGCGTGGCGCTCGGGCAGCGTTTTGTGCGTCGGCTGTGCGCACATTGCCGTGAAGCTTATCAACCCGACGAATCGGTGCGCAAAGGTCTCCGCACATTGTTGCATGCAAGCAGCGTTAAATCGGTCAAAGAACTGCATGGGCTTGAGCGCGCCGCAATCGATGCCGGCCTCGGAGATGAACAACCGGACAGCACGACCGACAAAGCCATTACGCGCCTGTTCCGGACAAATCCGGAAGGTTGCCCACACTGCCGTTTCAGCGGCTTTCGAGGCCAGCTTGGGATAAACGAAGTACTCGCCACCTCCGACGTCATGAAAGAACGTATCGCGTCAAAGGCTGGCGCGGCCGCCATCCGTCAACTTGCCGTCGAAGAAGGCATGATTCCGCTGCCGCTCGACGGCCTCATCAAAGCCTTGCGCGGTCTTACGACGCTTGAGGAAATTCTGCCGCTCGCCTTAGCTGCTTGAGCTCGGCGGGGAATGCGGATATAATCTGTTCTGACATGAAAAAACTCACCCAGCGCGGCGTCACCATCATCGAACTCCTCGTGCTACTGGTAATCATTGGCATTTTGGCCGGCCTGATTATTGCCACGCGCGCCGGCATTGATCAAAATCAAAATAACACCGAGCGACAGCGCGACATCGGCGAGCTGCGCGACGAGCTCGAGGCGTACTACGCGCAGTACAACAAATATCCGACGCTTGCCAACGTCAACGACGCAGCCTGGCGTAATATCAACATGAAAGGGCTGAACAAGCAAGTTCTGCGCGACCCCGACAGTAACTCATACGTGCTTGCCGCGAAACCGGCCAAAAACTCCTACGCCTACACCGTTACCGGACCAAGCGGCGGCATATGCGATGACGCCAAAATTGCCTGCACCCAATACACCCTCACCGCTACACTCCAAGGTGGCGGCACGTACGTGAAAAATAATTTGAATTAGTGAAGAGGGCGGCGACCCACTTCAAACAACACAGTCAACCGCGAAATGTTTAGGACTCAGCTCCTGAGTTACCGTAAAAGGTAGACTTTCTCCGGTAGCATTAATCTGCGGGCCAATTATATACCGGCTACGCCCTTGGCCTCGATGGCCCTCGTGTTCGCCACCCCCAATGCCAGGTACTATTACCACGCGTCTCTGGGGATTAGCGGGCGTACCAGGGTGGCTATTGGGATTATCGTAGCCGAAGGCGACGACTGGCCATTCTGTAGTTTGGCCGGACTCGTCAGTCTCGGCATATACTCCAACATGTGTAATGCCTGGAGGCCACGTCTCATCAGGTTTTTCACCGATTCGTAGCTGGCCTGGGTTATAAATTAGCGGTTCGGTTCCAGAGAAAGCCTGATATTCGCCTAGAGCTATGGATTCTATACCAAACGTCTCGGTTTCAAACTGATGGGGCGGTAAGTGCTCTGCCATTGCATGAATATATCACTTTACAGACAATTCGTCTATAAAAGTTCGGACTTCAAGGTGCTACACTTGTAGGCAAATGCCAAATCTTATCCAATATTTTCCGTCACGTTAGGTTCTGGCTTCGGCACGTAAGCCCTGCCTTTCATGAATTCCTCGCGGGCTTCCAAAATCAGACGGGCGAAATGGTCCGGGTTCGGGCAATAAATGAACACGAACTTCGAACGCTCACCCGCCGTTTCAGCACGCAGCGTACCGAAGTTAAACGTGCTTTGCAATATGCCGTTCTGCTGCACAGTCATGTCCTCGAGGTCGTCGAGCGTCAGTTGGCTGACCTGGCGGCTAACAAGGCTCGGTTGCAAAATCTGCGTAATGCTGTCGGATGTCACAATCCATTGATTTTTCCGATAGATAGAACTCGAAACCGCCAAAAAAAGCAGTGCAATAACGACCAGCACCCCGAGCACCGCGTACACCAACGATGCCGAAGAACCGTCGGTCTGACCCTTCAACTGCGGCACCACGAACAGCGCCATGGCCACCGCTAGAAGAATGATCAAACCGCCAACAACGTACTGGACAACGAGTCCGACTAGAGCTCGCTTAATGCGGCAAACGACACGCTCGCCCGGCTGCAACACGACCAATGGGTTAAGCTCCGAACCGTCGGATTGCGGTTGGACTTGCGGTGAATTTTGCGATTGCGGCGGCGCGGGATTTACTGTCGGGGCTGTTGGTTCCATAATTAATCCAATTATATATTGCTTCGTGCCGAATTGCTCTTTTTATTTCCAGGCCTTGACCAAACCGGGCTCTGCATATAAATTTTGCTCATCGCTCAATTTATCAGGCTTGCTTGATTTTCCGGTCCAAGCGGCGAGCGGCCGAGGTGTTTGTAGGTTTTGAGTGTGACTTTGCGGCCGCGCGGCGTGCGCTCGAGCAAGCCAATTTGCATCAAATACGGCTCGATGAAATCTTCCAGCGTGCCGCGCTCTTCGGACGTCAGCGCCGCCAAAGTCTCGATGCCGACCGGGCCGCCGTTGTAATGTTCGATAATTTTTTCGAGCAGCATTCGGTCTGCCGGATCGAGGCCGAGTTCGTCGATTTCCAAAAGTTCCAGCGCGTGATGGCTGATTTTCGCGTCGATAAAGCCGTCTCCATTCACATCGGCGTAATCACGCACGCGTTTGAGCAGCCGGTTTGCAATTCGCGGCGTCAGCCGCGCTCTTTGCGCCAGTTCGGCGGCGGCGACTTTGTCGATTTTTATATTCAAAATTCCGGCCGCGCGCTCGATAACCTGCTGAATTTCGTCCGGCGTATAAAATTCCAGCCGGTGAATCATGCCGAATCGGTCGCGCAGCGGCGCCGCCAATGAACCCGTCCGCGTCGTCGCGCCGATGATCGTGAACTTCGGTAGATCCAGCCGTAAACTTCGCGCCGACGGCCCTTTGCCCAGCATAATGTCCAGTTTGAAATCTTCCATCGCGGAATACAAAACTTCCTCGACCGTCCGCGGCAGCCGATGAATTTCGTCGATGAACAAAATGTCGCCGTCCTGCAAATTCGTGAGCAAACTCGCTAAATCCCCTGCCCGTTCAACAGCCGGCCCAGAAGTAATACGAATATTCGCGCCCATCTCATTGGCAATCACGCTCGCCATCGTCGTTTTGCCCAGCCCCGGTGGCCCGTACAGCAACACATGATCAACCGGCTCGCCGCGTTTTTTCGCCGCCGCAATCGCCAACATCAAATTTTTCTTCAGCCGCTCCTGCCCGATATAATTCGCAAAATCCCGCGGCCGCAGCGTATTCTCCAGCTCAACTTCCTGCTGCTCATCCACCGCGTCATTCAGCCCGCTATTTACAATCCGCTCAACTGCCATAATCTTATTATACTGTCACGTTTCGTAATCGACGTCCAATCCGGCTGCGGCGGCAAGCAGTGGCGCGAGCTGGACGACCGGCTCGCTGGAGATAGTTGCGTCTTTGAGGCCAAAAATACCTTTGATCGCCGAGAGCGCTTCGCCGCGAAGGTCAACTGATTTGCACGTCACATTGTCGAAATTCGCGCCCTCGAATTCGCAACCGCTAAAATAGACGCTCGATAATTTAGCGCTGCTAAAATCAGCATTGCGCAAAACACAATTTACGAAACGAACCCGCTTGAACACGGAAAACCGGAAGCCAGCTTCGTCGAACTTCACATCCTCAAATACACAATCTTCAAACAAACCTTCACCAAAATCCGCGCCGGTCAGCCTGCTGTTCCTGGCAACCATTCGTAAGCCGGCCGCGCCGCTTGTACGCATGCCGGCTGCTTCAATATGATCCAAAACTGCGTCGCTCGTCTGTAGTTTGGCGAGTTTCGCACCCGCAAAATTGACGCCAAAAAGTTTGCAACCCTCAGCCTCCAGCCGCTGAACTCCAGAGAAATCTTTATCACGTACCGTGCACTCCGCCAGCTCAAGCTCAACGGCCAAAACTCCCGCCCACCCATCAAGCTGCGACAAAATTTTCGGCGCAACTGGCGGCAAAATGGCACGTTTAGCTCCCGGCTGCATCGACTTTCAACTCGCCAAAGCCGGTTTCTGGATCAATTGCTTCGCTAAATGCCAAGCCTCTCTCTGCGGCAATGACTAATTCCACAGTCGTGTGCACAATCGAGCCTTCCTTCAAATGACCACCAACCACTTTGCCAACTGAATCGGAAATGGCAATGTGCAAATGTGTGCGGTTTTTGCCGAGATTACCGATAAGCGAGACGATTTCGAACGAACCACCGTAGTCGCGAATGTCCTGCTTTTCCGGTTGTGCGCCGGCCATGCGCATGCGGGCATGACTCAAACTGCCGACAGCGCTAATAATTGTCGCTGATGACAATTTGCGCCCGCACACGAATTCCTCAATTGCCAGCTTCAAATCCTGTCCTTCGTGAAGTCTAATTGCCAGCATCTGCACACTACTACCCGTACCACAGTTCCCTGGACCAGACACAAAGATTTGTGTCTGCGTAAGCCAATAAGGAGTAATAGGACAAAACGTGGAGGTTTTCGCAGTCTTTTGCGTGGAGGTTTTTACTGCGGAATGGGAGCTGCGTCAGCAGCCTCAGTTCTGCTGTACAAATACTGCTCCACAAGCTTCATTTGGTGCTCGTAGGTCATAC
>DASXEX010000057.1:0-21798 GCA_036489905.1 Saccharimonadales bacterium (SeqCode) | reverse complement strand
CGGGAGGTTGAGCGGTTTTACTGATGGTTTTGATGGCTGTTTTGGTTTTGGCATCGCAGATCCTTTGTCAGGTTATCTGCCTTTCAGTATGCAGTATGCCTCAGCTTTCAGGAAATGGGAGGGGTTTTGCGTAAGGTGAGTTACTCAGAAACACGGCGTAATAAAATCGGCGGTCGGGACTTGGCCGGTGCGCAAGACTTGGGCAAGATTGTGCCGGCCGGCGGCGAGGTGGCGGGTGACGGCTTCGGTCAGGCTTTCAAAGCCGAGGCTACTTGCCCGGCGGAAATAAATGCGGCCGGAATCGTAGAGGTAAAAAGTATCATCCTCGTTGTAGGTTTCGAGAAAGCGTGGGGTGAAGCTGGCGGTAGAAAGTGCTTGCACGCGGTGGGCGAGCAAGGTAAGCGTGTCGTAATGCTGGCGCGTGGTCTTGGTGATACGCAACGGGCGCGCAAGTTCCAGCGACCGGTTAAAGGCGGCGGCAACTTGCAGGAATTGGTGGCTGACGCCGAGCAATGTGTCAAGGGCATTATCCACGGCTTCGACGTTGTGCAACGGCGCGCCGAAGAGTATTTCCGGCTGGATGTGGCGCTCATCAAGGAACGTCCGTGCCGCGTGCCACTCGCGCGTAACTTGCTCTTCAAGTTCGCGTTTCGGCGCGACGTTTAAGCTTCGCCATGGTGTGCCGTGATCATAATCGACCAACAACGCTTCAGCGGGCAAATGCGCCAGCATGTCGAGCGCCGTTTGCGTCGGCAGGCTGATGCTTAAGTACACATTGAAGCAGTGCATTGGCAGCGACTCCAGCTGGTTACGGCGCAGAAAATACACGTCGGCGTCCGGTGCTTCCAGCGGTGTGCAGGCGACGAATCGCATGTGCTGCATGTGCGTGATGGTGCGGGTGTATTTGAGAATTTTGTCCGCATTGGCGGTGCCGGCTCGCTGTTTCTGGATGGTGCGCGATAACCGCAACCACTGTTTGTGTACATTGGGCAAGAGAACGCTCGGCCGCTCACAAACCACAATCGTCTTGCCTAAATATTGCCGCGTGTGCAAATGCCGCGCCAGATCGGCTGCAAGGTCGAGGCCACCGCGCTTGATGCTTCCACGTAATTCAAGATAACACTTAGTCATAACCCCTCCTTTGCCGCTGGAGTAAACCGTTTAAAAACGCTCATGCTTTCGTTTTTAGCATAGCATGTTTCGATGCTAGAGCAAGTGGTGTTGCCGGTAGCTGAAATGTTCGGTTTTGGTGAGAATGAGATGATCGCGTAACGGAATGCCGAGCAACTGGCCGGCGGCGGCGAGTTGCTGGGTAAGCGCGACGTCTTTTTGGCTCGGTGCGACGTCGCCGGACGGGTGATTATGCGCCACGATAACGCTGGCCGCGCGGTCGGCGATGGCGTCGGCGAAAACTTCACGCGGATGCGCCAGTACGGTATCGAGCGTGCCGATGGTGATAGTGCGCTGCGCGATGAGTCGCTGGCCGCCGTCGAGGCTCAAACAAATGAAGTACTCTTGCTGCCGAGTGCGGATGTCGCCGAGTCGCGCCAAGATATCCTGTTGGGTGCGGAGCGGCTCGATGTCGCGTACCAAATGGCGCTTGGCCAGCTCGAGCGAGGCTAGAATTTTGCTAGCCGTCGCCAAGCTCACTCCTTTGATAGTCGTGAGCGATTCATAATTCAAACCCGCCGCACCTTTTTGCATGAGCTTTTGCACGCGCCGGGCGATGCTGCCGACATCCGCACCGCTGGTGCCGTTGCCAATCAGTACTTCGAGCAGTTCAAAGTCCGACAGCGCCGGCGGACCTTTGCGCTGCAACTTTTCGCGCGGTCGGTCGGCAAGCGGCAATTGGTGGATTTTTCGGCGTGCAGGCATCGTGCTTTTAAGTGTAACAGATCACAAACGGCCGACCCAAAACGACCAAGGCGATTTCGAGGCGTGCCGATTTGCTGTTAAACTAGAAAAGCTATGCGCCTGACATGTATTGTTATCAGCAGCATTTTGACTGTTGCCTCCACGATTCCGTATCTGGTAGATATTTTCAGAGACAAAACCAAACCAAGGATCGTTTCATGGTTTACGTGGTCGGTGCTGACGGCGATTGCCTCGGCAGCATCGTTCGTCGACCACCAATACGCTAGCGCAGTCTTAACGTTGTGCGCGTCGATTGAAACAGCAGCGATTGTGGCGCTCGGGCTCGTGAAGTCGGGCGACCGCACGTTGGAGAAGTTTGATATTTATTGCTTGGGCGGCGCAATGGTTGGGTTGGTGTTGTGGCTCATTTTCAACTCGCCGACTATTGCCGTTGCCGCCAGTGTCACCATTGATCTCGTCGGGGCGTTGCCGACCATCAGGCATACCTGGCAAAAGCCGTACGAAGAAACGTGGCTGGCATTTTTGCTGGCGTCAGTTGGGGGGGCATTTAGCGTGATGGCAGCGCGGGATTTTCGGATCACGGCCATCGCGTATCCGATTTATATCGTGCTTTGCAATGCGGTACTTACCGGCATCATCCTTGGCCGCCACAAATACGCAGTCGCTGGCGAGCCGGTGGAGTTGAGGGATGTATGAAACTGCTTTTAGCCAATTCTGATAAGCTGAGTTCATGGTAGAAGTTCTCAAGCGGACGTTGTTTGGGGATCCGATTTTGCGGCGGCAGGCGCGACGGCTGAGTGCGGCGGAAATTGCTGCGCCGGAGATTCAAAACTTAATTGCCGACATGTACCATACGCTTGAGACCAAAAAATACAGCGTGGGTTTGGCTGCGCCGCAGGTTGGGCGGCCGATTGCCCTGAGCGTTATTTGGGCCCGACCGTTGAAGTATCGGCCGGATGCGAAGGAAGAAAAGTTCGTAATTATTAATCCTGAGATTGTTGAAACGTACGGCCGGCGAACACAGAAATGGGAAGGTTGCATGAGTTTTGGCACGAGCAGCCGCGATTTTCCGTATGCCAAAGCTTTGCGTTACTCGAGAGTACGCGTGCGCTTTTTGGACGAAACCGGCAAGCAGCACGAAAAAGATTTTGACGGTTTGCTCGCCCATGTTTTGCAGCACGAGACAGACCATTTGAACGGCATTTTGTTCGTCGAGCACGTGCGCAATCCCAAAACTTTTGTCATGAAGAGCGAATACGTGAAGCACATCTTGCCGGCCGAGCGCAAAAAGAAGCAGCGCTAATCTGGTACAATAGCTTGATAATGGATCCGCGACTTTTTCCAAAAGATTTTTTGTGGGGCGCGAGCACGGCGGCGCATCAGGTTGAAGGCGGCATGGTGAACCAATGGAGCGAGTGGGAATTGGCGCACGCGACCGAGCTGGCACGGACGGCGGCGAAGCGGCTTAGTTGGTTGCCATCGTGGAAAACAGTGCGAACTCAGGCGCAGGATCCACATAATTATGTGTCGGGCAACGGTGTCGACCATTATCGCCGGTACGAAGAAGATTTTGATTTGATCGAGGATTTGCATTTGAACAGCTTCCGTTTCGGCGTCGAGTGGTCGCGGATCGAACCGAAGGAAGGCGCGTGGAATCCCGAAGCCATTCGGCATTATCATCGCTACATCAAAAGTTTGAAAAAGCGCGGCATCGAGCCGATTTTGAACATTTGGCATTGGACCATGCCGACGTGGTTCACGGCAGAAGGCGGCTTCGAAAAAAAAGCAAACCTGATATATTTTGACCGCTTCGTGCAGAAAATTGCCGAAGAATATGGCGACGACCTGCGTTACGTGATAACGCTCAACGAACCGAACGTCTACGCGAGCTTCAGCTATTTGACGGGCGAATGGCCGCCGCAAATCAAAAAGCCGTTGCTGTTTTTTAAAGTTTACCGCAACCTGGCACGCGCACATCGGCGGGCTTACAGCATACTTAAACGCGCCGAGCCGACGATGCAAGTGGGTGTGGCGATGCAAATGGGCAACGACCAGCCGAAACGGTCGCGCAATCCGTTGAGTCCAATTGTTGCGTATGCGGCGAGCTACGGGTTCAATCGCTGGTTTTTGAATCGTACTAAGCGGCAGCAGGATTTTATAGGGGTCAATTATTATTTTACGAACTATTATCAGGGCTTTGCTTGGCAAAATCCTACCGCTCCGGTCAACGACATGGGTTGGTATATGGAGCCGGAAGGGCTGCTTCCGTTGCTTGTGCAGACGTACGCGCGCTACAAGAAGCCGATTATCATCACCGAAAACGGGCTGGCCGACGCGAATGACCGATACCGCCGCTGGTGGATTGAGCAAACGCTCGTCGCCATGCAGCGCGCGCTGAGCCAGGGCGTGCAGCTTCGCGGCTATATGCATTGGAGTTTGCTCGACAATTTCGAATGGGCCTACGGCTGGTGGCCAAAGTTCGGCCTCGTCGCCGTCGACCGCGAGCACAACATGAAGCGCACGCCGCGACCTAGCGCCAAATGGTTTGCAAATTATCTAGCGAAGCTGCAACGCTTCCAGGTGGCGCAGGCAAAAGCCCACGGGCGTTACGAAAATGAAAGTGACGAATAGTGCCGAACTATGGCAACGAGCGGCAGGGAGTTAATCAATTTTCATTTTGAGCTTCTTGAGTTCGCTATGCAGTTTTGGCGCACTTTCATAGCATATGCTAGCGATGCCAAGCGCATCTGCTGCCACGACGTTCGCCGGGTTGTCGTCGATAAAAATGGTCTCGGATGGCTTAATCTTAAGTAGCTTCATTGTGAGCTGAAAAATTCTCGCATTCGGTTTTGTCACTCCTGCCTCAGAGGAGATAACTATTTCGTCAAAAAGCGCAGTTAAGTCGTGGCGTTCCAAAATTGGTCGTATCTCTTCATTGTGCGCATTGGAAATCAGGCCGGTTCGGTAGTGACTGTGCAGATTGCCGACAAGTAGCACGATCGCATCATCGATTTTGGAGAGCGTCCGAAACTCCTGCTCGACCTGCGCCGGGGTTTGTCCACCGAGCTTAGCGAAGCGTTCGATATAGTCGCGGTAGCTTATGTGGCCTAAGTCGCATAAGTCTGAGGCTTCGGCAAAGCCTCCCTCCCGTTTATAGCCGTGCTGTTTGAGCCAGGCTTTCTGATAATCCCGATGGATAACATCAAAAAAGTCGAAAATTACTGCCTTGTACATTTTATGCCCCTCGATCTCGGTCTATGCATTCTGGTACGCAGTATAAATTTGCCACTGTGTGTGGGCGCGGTCAACTACGTAATCTCGCCTTGATTTGTAATTAACTTGATCCCACGCCCAATAATTCTGCTCGATCACGTCGTTGACGAAGCGGGCGGTTAGTTCCAACGTAATCCGCTGCATGCCAGTCATGGCCCAGGCGAAAAATTCATCTGGCGCAGCATCCGGCATGGCCGCCTGGCGGTAGCCCTCGGCAAACTCCCTGAGCCGCTCGAGCTCGAGTGGTTGTCCAGTCCCCAGGAAGGAGTCCTCGACCAGTGAGCGCATCAAATCGCCAACGTCCATCCAAATGCTGCCCTTCATGAGCGTGTCCCAATCGATGTAAGTGAAAGGCTTGCCATCCCGAAAGAGCATATTGGCTGTCCGTGGGTCGCCGTGGATGAGCTGGTCTTTGCCCGGTGGTAGCGGCTGCAAATTATCGTAGGCGGCTAGTATGTCGTGCGTGAACTCTCTCGCTTCTTGGTCGGGCATTTGCGACTCAAACCCTTTAAGTTTAGCGAGGTGGAGATCAGTATCGTGGAAATCCTTAATCTTAAAACGAGGTTCGTAGTCAAGGTTAGCCAAAGAACCGTGAAGCTTAGCGAGGATAGACCCAAATTCAAAAAAGCTGTTCGGCCCATACTCCGCAGATCTGCCGTCAGACTCGATAAAAGTTGCCGCTCGCCATACGTCAGGTTTGCCACCACCACTGGCTGCCGTTTCAACGTAGAGCCCGTCGTCCTCGTGCGTCCTCAAAAGCTGCGGCATCTCCCAGCCGCCTTCTGCCAAGTGTCCAGTCGCTGCGTGCATGTCATCAACCACCTCCTGCTCGAACATTGAACCGAGTCGCTGGATAACGACTCGGCGCCTGCTGTCGGGATAAGCGGCGAGCCAGTTGGTATTAACTTCGCCCCCCGATAAAGGTGCAACTCCTACTGTCTCGTCACCGAAATAGGCAGCTAAAACCTCTGCGGGTACCTGAGCTGCTTCGTTAAGGGCAACCATAATTGTTATATATTAGCACCAACATCAGGAACTGGCACCTCGAAGTGGCGGGTGTCTGGTAATGGCCCTGCACCGTGCTTGGCGTAAAATTTCCAAGCATCAGGGCGCCATGTTTCTGAGTCGAAAACCAAGGCAGGGGCATCATGGTCTCTGCAAAAATCTTGCATCCCATCCCATATCAAATCGGCAGCACTCTTGCCAGTACCTGGATCACGAACGCCACGCATGGAAGGGTCAACCACAAAGTCTTCGAGATGACCTTGTCGATTTTGCTGTTGGCCTTCCGGTTTGTCGCGCCAGAAACCCGACCCTAGTATAAGCGTCATGACACCCGAGCCAACGATTTGGCCGCGGTGTTCAGCCACTAATTGGTCATGACTAGGCGACTCAATAATCTCTTCCAAAGCTTTGCGTGGCATCGGGTCGCCGCTGAACCCCTCGTCGAGTATTGGCATTAGACGGCCAAGGCCGGCTGCAACTCTTGGGGAATATGCAGTCACACGTTTAACCACTAATTCGCTTGCTCCCAAACTCATAGTAAGCTAACTATAGCAGTTGCCCAAAAATATGCAAGTACTTTATGCGATAAAATAAAATTGACACACATGTGAAAGCTTGTTAATATATGTTCGATGGTATCAAAAATAAAAATTGGTCAAAGAGGGAAAATTCGGCAGCTGGCTGACTTTTGCGGGGTTTGGGTGATGATGGTTGCAACGCTGTTTGGCTCGTCGGAGACTGCGCGGCGGCCAGCCGTGGTGGTGAGCCAAACGCCGGCGTTCGCGTTTGTCAATCCGGATTCAAACACGTGGAATCGAAATGATAACGAAAATGAAACGGTGCATTTGACGGCGGATTTCGACGCAGGCGTACGCGTGGCACCGATTTCAGGACGAAAATAATTTTAATCTAGCTAGCGCAATTGCCAGACGAGCGAGCGCTACATGTTGTGGATAACTTGTGGTTGGCTGAAAAGCTGTGGATAAGTGGTGTAGAAAACACCGCTTATTTTGTATAAAACTACTTGTGCGTGGGTAGTTGTGGGTAGTATAGTCAGGGTCAGTGGGTAAACGTGGGTAGCCCTAGACAGCAAAAAAGAGTTACTTACCAAAAATAAAAACCACTAGCAAATTAAATTAAAAGTCATGGCCACGGTAGATTATTTCGAACGCAAGCTCGACGACAAACGGCGGTTAACCATACCGGCCGAACTTCGTGACGAGTTCGCGAGCGGAGTAGTCGTGACGCGCGGCTTCAAAAAGTACCTGCACCTGTACTCGAAAACGGTGTGGGACAAACTGGTCGAGCCGAAACTCAAGGGCGATATCTTGAGTGAAGCAACGGCAGACCTGAACGTCCAATTCCGGCGGGGCAAGGCCGAAGGTGCCATCGACGGCAAGCAGGGACGCATTGCGCTCGAGCAACATTTGCTCGACCACGCGGGCATCAAACGAAGCGTCGTGGCAACACGTGCCGGCGCATATTGGCGGCTCGAAGCCGGCGATTAAAATCGCTCACAAGCTTCGAGGCAAGCAGCACATTAACAATTCGGGCTCAATCAATTAGCGAAACAAGAAAACTTTTCCGGTCTAGGCAGAGAAAAGCGCAGAGGTTAGCTAACTGGCAGTCAACAAATGGACGAAGGCAACCATTCAAAAAACCTTTGCACATTACATTAAACACCTCCCAAAACTCCACCTCACACATAAGTCTCTCAAAAACTTAGATTGTCCGGCAGTAAGAAGTTCATAGGATTTTTTAAATCTTTCTCGTAGGTACTCAAAAACACGAATTTACTTCTTTACATACGGCCAGACAATCAAACAAAAACAAAAACTTACAAAAAAACAAAAAGTTGGCTGCTGGTTAGGTGACCTTGCCAAAACAAAAATATAAAATAAAAAGTAGAAGCAAGATGCACCAAGATCATTCAAAATCACTACACGTTCCAGTACTTTCGGAGCAAGTTCTACAATATCTTGGCCCGAGGGCAGGGGATTCGTACCTCGACCTGACGGCGGGATATGGCGGGCATGCGACGGAAATATTGGCGCGGACGAGAAATCCGGGCGAGTTTGTGCTCGTAGACCGCGACGCAAACGCGATCAAAGTTCTCGAGGAAAAATTCGCCGGAAGCGGCGCTCAGATAATCCAAAAAGATTTTTTGAGCGCGAGCCGCGAGCTCATTGCGGACAAGCGGCAGTTTGATGTGGTTTTGGCAGACTTGGGCGTGTCGTCACCGCACCTTAACGAAGCTAATCGAGGGTTTGCGATTTCGCAAGAAGGCCCGCTCGACATGCGCATGGATCAAAGTCAGGAACTTACGGCCGCGGATATTGTCAATAAATATTCTGCGGACGAACTGGCAGAAATCCTAAAGCGCGATGGCGAGGAGCCGAAAGCCCGGCAGATTGCGCGCTTAATCGTGCAAAATCGGCCGATTGCAACCACCACCGAATTAGCGCACATTGTTGCTCGTGCCTGGCCAGGGCGTAGCAAAGTCCATCCGGCGACGCGCACGTTTCAGGCGCTGCGAATTGCCGTCAACGACGAACTCGGCCTTTTGGCCAAAAGTTTGCCGCTGTGGATTGAGCTGCTGAAACCTGGCGGTCGAATTGCGGTCATCAGCTTCCATAGCTTGGAGGATCGGCTGGTCAAACAGGCGTTTGCTGAAGTTAGCGGCGACCGATTCGATGCCGAACTGGATTTACTGACCAAACATCCCGTCACGGCCGACGATACTGAAATAGTTTTTAATCCGCGAGCACGGAGCGCAAAACTCCGCGCCGCAGCGAAAATAAAAAAGAAAGGAGCGATTGATGCCAATCAAGGTACAAACAGATCGTTCCCGAGCGGTTAAGATCCACGTCCGCGTGGTAGATTCAGGCGAATATCGTCTGAATAAAACTTAAAGGACCGCGTGTGATGGCCGTCAAAAACAGCGGCCATCACACCAGAAAAAGTTCATAAAATAAAACAAAAATAAAGACAAAATATGACGTATTCAAGCTCGTTAGCACTTGGCCGGCAACGGTACCAGCGCCCAAACCAAAATGCCGTTTCGTTTCGCAGCCGCGAGCGGACACTCGGTCCCATCAGCAATACTATAATTTTGATAGTGCTCGCATGTTTGCTCGGCCTGCTGTACTTGACGCAGGTGACGAAGACGGACGCGTACGGGTACAAAATCGCATCGCTTGACGCAAAACAAACGCAGCTGAAGTCCGAGAATGACAACCTTGAAGTCGCCTCGGCCCGCCTGCAATCGCTCGACCGTGTCCAGTCAAGTGCTGTCGCTAAAAATCTGACGCCGGTTGCACCGAGCGCCGCCGTGCAAGACTAGTAAAGCAAAAGCGATCCTCACTAATCGTTCGTATTATAATAAAAGGAATGACTCCGACATTCAAACGGCAACAACTGCTTTCGGCAGCGCAGCGGATTACTATTTGGTATGTGGTGCTGGTGCTGGTGTTCGCTATTTTTGGGTTGCGCGCGTTCTATGTGCAAGTTATTCGTTATGATTATTACCATCAGCGGGCGTTGAGCGATCAGCTGAAACAGGCGGCCATTCCCGCCACGCGCGGCATTATTGAAGCGCACGATGGCAATAGTATCGTGCCGATTGTGCTCAACCAAAAGCTGTACACGATTTACGGCGATCCTACCCTTATAAAAAATCCAAAACAGGTTGCGCAAACTGTGGCAAACGTGCTCGGTGGTAAGGCGAGCAGTTATCAAAGCAAGTTACAAACGCAGGGTACGCAGTACGTGGTGCTCGCCAACAAAGTGTCCCAGGCTCATGAGCAAAAGTTGTTGGCATACAAATACCCGGGCCTGGGCGCGCAGGAGCAAGATTACCGCACCTATCCGCAAGGCTCGCTGGCGGCGCAATTGCTCGGTTTTGTGAATAACAGCGGGCAAGGGGAATACGGCGTCGAACAGGCGCTGAATGGCGAGCTGGCCGGCACGCCCGGAGAACTCAAAGCAATTACCGATGCGAACGGCGTGCCGCTGGCCGCCACCGGCGATAATGTCGACATTGCGCCGCAGGCTGGCAATAACGTGGTTTTAAGCGTTAACATTGGCATGCAACAGCAAGTGCAGCAGATTCTCGCTCGAGAGTACCAGAAAACCAATTCGCAGGGCTTAAGCGCGATTGTCATGGACCCGAACACCGGTCAGGTGAAAGCCATGGCCAACTATCCGAGCTACAACCCGGCTAATTATCAGAATGTCAGCAATCCGAGTTTGTTTGAAAACGCGGCGGTGAGCAACGCCATCGAGCCTGGCTCAAGCATGAAGACGCTCACGACTTCGGCCGCGCTGAATAGCGGCGCGATAACGCCCGACGAGAGCTTTTACGATCCGGCGCACTGGCTGGTCGACAACTTCAATATCACCGACATCGAACAAGACGGCGGGCCGCGCGAACAGAATATTCAGAGCATCCTGGCGCTGTCGCTCAACACTGGCGCGACCTGGATGCTGATGCAAATGAGCCAGCCGGGCGGCACGCAAATTAATCAAAAAGGAATCAATACATGGCACGATTACATGACGAAACATTTCCGTCTGGGCGAGGATACGGGCATCGAGCAAGGCTACGAATCACCCGGTTATGTGCCGTCGGATAATCCGAGCCAGCCGGCATTGGCGCTGACCTACGCCAACACCGCTTTTGGGCAAGGCGTGCAGGTGACGGCGCTGCAAATGGGCGCGGCGCTTTCCAGCGTGCTAAATGGCGGCACGTATTATCAGCCAACGCTGGTATCTCAGACAATTGACCCAAATACGGGTAAAACCACTACGAACCAGCCCAAAGTTTTGGAAAAGAACGTGGTCGCCCCAAAAGTCGGCCAGGAACTCATTCCGCTCATGGAAGGTGTGGTGACACAATATTTGCACGAAGGTTTCGGGTTCATGAATTTTCCGTCGGATTATTTGGTCGGCGGCAAAACTGGCACGGCGCAGGTGGCGCAACCGGGCGGCGGTTATTACAGCAGTATTTTTAACGGCACGTACGTCGGCTTCGTCGGCGGCAACAAGCCGCAGTATGTCATCGTTGTCTTCAATATCAAGCCGAACGTGCCGGGCTATGCCGGTTCGCTTGGCGGCCAGCCGGTGTTTGCCGACATTGCCCACATGCTCATCAACGATGGCGACGTCACGCCAAAGAACTAAAGATGATACAATAAAACCAGCTTAAAACAAAAGGAAACACTTTTTATGACAACGTTGCACCTTGCGGTTCGAAGCTCGACCTTGATGTGGTTTTTTGCGAAGAATCTGGATGTCACCAGCTTGCAAGCGGCCGGCGTGTCCGGTTTGACCGTGTCCCTTATGGGGAGATATTAACCAATGCAGCCGAGCGCCCGCGGTCTTAGGCGCGATCGCTACGCTGGCACCGAGGCGCAGCACCGGCGACATCGGCCGGATTATGGATTGCTCATTTTAATGTTAATTTTGTTGACGATTGGCGTCGTGGTGATTTATGCTATCGGCCCGGCACTCGCGCTTGCAAATAATGTTAGCAGTAATTTTTACAGCAGTAGGCAGCTGATTGCCATAGCGCTCGCGCTTGTTGCGTTTTTTGTTACGTCGCGGGTGCCGATTGGCGACTGGCGGCGTTGGCACAAGCCGCTGCTGGTATTTGCGGCGCTCGCGACTCTGGTGGCACTTGTGACGCCGGGAAATCCGCAATACCCGGCGCATCGCTGGATTCGTCTAGGCAGCTTTTCATTTCAGTCGGTCGAGTTGCTCAAATTCGCGGTGCTCGTTTGGTTGGCCGGATTGCTCGCTGACCGAATAAAAAATAATTTAATTACAGATACGCGTAGCACGCTGAAACCGTTTCTCATTGTGGTGGTGATTGTCGGTTTGGTAGTTGCCGGGGTGCAAAGCGACTTCGGCTCGGCGGTGGTGATGCTGGCGATGATGGGCGCGCTGGCATTCGTGGGCGGCATGCCGCTGAAACGTCTGGTATTGGTGGGCGGTATCCTTTTGATTGGCGGCGTGCTCGCGATTTCAGTTGTGCCATACCGGCGCGAGCGGCTCATGACGTTTTTGCATCCAACGGCGGATTGCCAGACGACCGGCTATCAGGCGTGCCAAGCACTAATTTCGGTCGGCTCCGGTGGACTTATCGGCCTTGGACTTGGGCGCAGCGTGCAGGCGTACGGTTATTTGCCGGAAGCATCGAACGATTCGATTTTTGCGATTTACGCCGAGAAATTCGGCTTCATCGGCGTGGCGATTTTGTTGGCTTTGTTTGCGGCGCTTTTCGGCCGGCTGAAAAATATTGCCGCGCGCGCGCCGAACGACTTCAGCCGGTTGTTCGTGATGGGCGTGTTGGTGTGGCTGAGTGTCCAGTCAATCATTAATATCGGGGCGATGATCGGCCTGCTGCCGCTCAAAGGCATTACGCTGCCGTTTATCAGTTACGGCGGCACGAGTGTCGTGTTTGTGATGGCGGCGATGGGCGTAGTTTTCCAAATCTCGCGCTACACGAGCTATGTGAACGAAACAAATGATGATAACGGAAGGAGAACGGCGCATGAAGGTCCTTTTGACCGCCGGCGGATCAGGCGGGCATATTACCCCGATCCTGGCGGTCGCACGCGAACTAAAGCAATTGCAGCCTGACATCCAATTGATTTATGTGGGCCAACGCGGCGACCAGCTGTCGGACATACCTGCGGCCAGCCCGTTTATTGACGAAGTTTATACGGTCAGGGCAGGGAAGTTTCGGCGCTATCACGGCGAGGGCATCAAGCAGATTTTTGACCTCCCAACCCTTGCCAAAAATATTCGCGATTCAGTGCGGGTGGTTATGGGCATTTTGCAAAGTTACCGATTGCTCAAGAAACTTAAGCCCGCGATCATTTTTACCCGCGGGGGATTTGTGAGCGTGCCCGTGGCGCTTGGTGGCCGCCTGCGCCACATTCCTTATATTACGCACGACTCTGACGCCATTCCGAGTTTGGCTAACCGCATTATTGCTAAGTGGGCCGTGTTGCACGCTGTTGCTTTGCCGAAGGAAGTGTATTCGTATCCGTCGGACAAAACGGTTACGGTGGGCGTGCCGATTCAATCGGAATTCCATCCGGTAGACGCTGCGCAAAAAGCGGCGTATAAACAGCAGATTGGACTTGAAAAGGCCGACAAGCTCCTCTTCGTTACTGGCGGTGGCAATGGGGCGTTGTCGCTGAACAATGCCGTAGCCGCAGTCGTGCCGGCCTTGCTTGAGTCGTATCCGGATTTGGCGGTGGTGCATGTTGCCGGCCGTTTACACGAGGTAGTGTTTGTCCAAAAATATGATGAATTGCTGAAAGCGGAGCAACGCGCGCGAGTTATTGTTAAGGGTTTCGTTACGGAACTCTACGCCTACAGCGGCGCAGCCGACGTGATTATAACTCGTGCCGGCGCTACCAATTTGGCGGAGTTTGCCGTGCAACATAAGGCCTGCATCGTGGTAGCGAATCCATTGCTCACTGGTGGTCACCAACTCAAAAATGTCCAAGCCTTAGTAGAGCGACACGCCGCGCTAAGCATCACGGAACAAGATCTCCTCGCTACGCCTGAAGTTTTGCAGCGTACCATCAAGAGACTTTTGGATAATTCCGAAGAGCGGCAAACGCTTGCGGTGCAACTTGGCAAATTGGCACACCCAAATGCCGCTAAGGAATTGGCCGTGCTAATAGTGAAAGAAGCAAACCGTTAGAGCAATGAAATTCCCGCACAAACGTCGTTTGCATGAGGATGAAGCGGCCGGCCGGCGCCGGCCGATGCGCTCCGAGCAAGGCCAAAACCGGGTGTTTTCGTACTACGCTGCTCGGTCGGCGAACGAAACGAACGTTGGCCGCGAGCTGCCGCAGGATGATGATGTGTCAAAACGGCGTGGCAGGAGTTCGCGAACGCTCAGACGCCGCGCATTGTTGCTCGTTGCTGGCGTGATCGTGCTCGGAGCCTTGTCTAGTCAATTGAGGTTGAACACCGAACCCAAAATCGTCGTGGTTTCCAATACCGGCGGCAAAGTTTTTCTGCAAAGCACGGCTGCCTATCGGCAGGCAGCGGCCGTATTGTTCAAAAAGTCATTTGGCAATCGCAATAAATTGACGGTGAATGTCGCCGGCATCAGTAGTGCGCTGGAGGCGCAGTTCCCAGAACTCAGCGACGTCTCGGTAGCCCTGCCAATCGTGGGCAATCAACCGGTCGTATACATTCAGCCGTCGGATCCGTCGTTTGTGCTGGCAACGCGTTCCGGAAGGTTTGTGCTTGACGGCACTGGCCGGGCACTCGTGGCTGTCGGCAGTGTGCCGCAGCTCGCTGCGTTTCATGTGCCGACGGTGACCGACGAAAGCGGCCTGCAACCACACCTCGGTGAGACGGCGCTTCCGAGCAACAATGTATCGTTCATCCAAACGATGGTGGCGCAACTGGACGCGCAACATTTCAGCGTGCGGCGGATCGTGTTGCCGCCAGCCGCCAGCGAAGTCGACGCCTACATCGCCGGCAAGCCCTATTTCGTAAAATTCAACCTGGAAGACCAGAGCGGCGCCTTGCAGCAAGCGGGTACGTTCGTTGCGGTTGCCCGCAGACTTGCCGCTCGTGGCAAAACCCCGGCGCGATACATCGATGTTCGTATCGACGGCCGTGCTTATTACAAATAATGGCTCGTTTGAACCCAAAGAGCAGGGGAGCGTGGGGGCAGCATGCAGTTAAGTCCAGAATGTTATAGGGAAGAGCGGTAGTATTTGCGCGAGCCCGGCTTTTCCGGAACTAGAGCAGTCGGTCGGGCGACGGGTCAACGGTGGCAGACAGTCAAACGTGTATGACGTACCCCACTCTCCCCTTTGCTGTTCGCATTTTGTTCGATTCATACAGCTAATCCTTCGTGTCCAAAAACTATATAAGTATATCCTAGCCACATAATGTCAAATGTTTTACAATAAGGCAGGGCAAGGTGGGGTAGCTATATAAAAATATGAAAATGTGTAAAAAGCAAATATTTCACGACGAGACTGTGGAAAAGTCAAATATCTCACAACCGTATGGACTGAACGAAGCGCGAGCATGATTGCGGGTCGCAGTTCAAGGGTGCATGCTAGCGTGCATGCGACAAACCGTAACTTTAAGCGTTTAATCGCTAACTTAAATAGCGAGGAACGAGCGCAAAATATGCGCATGGCGACGACTCCCCTGCAATAGCATCGTATATTTTTACACCCCATGAGCAATAACACACGTCGCAAAATATACATTGTGCGACGTCATTTAATTTGCCACTTCTGCTTCGTCCTATGGCTTGATTCCCGCGCCCGGATGCTTTTACTTTTAATTGCGACTTGCTTTGCCCCGCTCGTTACTGCTGACGGCATGGAATCAGACAAGCGACTGTTGAGTTTCGACCGTTCCCACCGATTTCTTTGTTCGTAATTTGTTTATAGAGCAACGAACATTACCGGCTCGGCGACGAACTTGCCTGCAGAATACGAGTATTTTAAAACTCACCCGAAAGATGACAAAACTAAGCTCCGGCTAAGCGGCCGCGCTAGCTTCAGGCTCTTCGTCGAGGGCGTAAGTGGCTTTGGCAACGCGTTTGAATTGCACTTTGCCTTGAAGGTTCAAGAGAATCGTTGTCTCTTTGACATAGCGGCTTTCGAGCACGCGCTTGACGATTTCATCGCGATGCAGTGCTCCGCCCTCTTTGCGTAAAATGTCTGCGATGATGTCTGCGACGGTGCCCTTTTTATAGCCCCATTCTTTGAGCGCGTAGATGCCGCGCCCAACGAGCACGAAACGTTTGTCTTTGATAAGCTCGTTGTGGATGGCTTGGGTCGTGACGTCTTTGCGCTTGAAGTCGGACTTTTTGATGGACTCGGCAATTTCGTTGAAGTGCATGTGCTTGCCATTTTCTTTGAGGATGACGTAAATCTTGTCGCGGATGTTCTTGGGATTGACCATCGGCCAGCTTACGAGACCCCACAAACCGTTGAGCGTGGCAAGTTGCTTCGAGACACTGGCCAGAGCTGCGACCTGTGCAGCATCGGTGCTGCCAGCTTGGACGGCAATTTTATCGATGGTAGCAGGCTTGCCGGTCTCTTTAATAATGCCCACAATTTTAGCGATGCTTGTTTTTATGGCGTTTTGGTCATGTTTGCTCGCCAGCCCCGCTGCCAGGTGGTGATTGTCGTCTTCATCAACCACGGTGATTGACGGGCAGAGCTGTGCGAGGAATGCCACGCGTGATTGTTCTAGGCGGTTGCTCTCCAGCCCGAGCCGACTCACCAGCTCGCTGATGCGCGCCACTTTGCCGTTTGCATTCAATTTTTCCTGGAGCAGTTCCTGGACTTCCATGATGTGCGGCAAACCGTTGCCCTGCTCCGCCGCAGCCTTGAGGCGTGCGAGTACGGCTTTCTCGAGCTGACGAACACGCTCGCGCGTGATGCCGAGCAGCTCGCCGATTTGTTCCAACGTTTCTTTGCGGTCGAACAGGCCAAAACGGCGCGATATAATCTCGCGTTCGCGTTCCCGTTCAACTGTGCTGAGGATGTCGTTAATAAACTTCTCGGTATTGAGGACTTTTGCATTTTGCTCCGTCATGTAGCCACTTCCCTATCAAATTTCTATTACGCTCAACTATAAAACTTTTAGATTTAAAAGTCAAGTACTCTCACCGTACAATCTATTGTACCACGTACTAGACGGATTTGCGTGTATTGTGTTGTAAAAGTATAGTCTACAACGTCCAACTTATCAATGCAAAGCCTACCTTGCGAAAGCCTTGTGCCAGTGGTAATATGGTAACGATTGGTCAGGTCTTAAAGTTGGCAATTATTATGCCACGACAAGAGCGGAAATATGATTAAGTTTATCGGGCTAGATTCCGAAAATTTGAACGTTTCTACGTGCCGTATTGGGATAAGCCCATGGACCGATATGATGAGATCGTCAATAATTAAAGTTGTCAAAGCATTATGCTGATGATACACAAGCCAGAGATTGAAGTACTCGGCAGCGCTTCAGAGGTAGAAGCGCGGGTTGCAGATATATTGATTGATCAAATACGTCGCAAGCCGAACTCGGTCCTGACTTTACCGACAGGCGGAACGCCTTTGGGCATTTACGCGCTGCTCGTAGCCGCTTACCGGGCTGGCCGAGTGGATTTCAAGAACATCACTACGCTGAACCTAGATGAATATTGGCCGATCAAAGAGAGCCACCCGTCAAGCTATGCTTATTACATGGGCCAGAATTTCTTTGATCACGTCAACGTGCCAGAAGAAAACCGGCACATCCCAGACGGCGAAGCAAAGGATGCCGCTGTAGAGGCTGAACGGTACGAGCGAGTGATCGAGCAGCACAGAATCGATCTCGGACTCATCACGCTCGGGCCAGGTAAAACTTGCCATATAGGTTTCAATGAACGCGGTTCGGCCGCAGACTCTCGCGTGCGCTACGTGGTGCTGGACGAGCAAACCAAAGAGGCTAACTTGCGGTTTTTTGACAACTCGCTTGATATGCCGACAGGGGCGATTACCCAAGGCGTTGCCGACATTTTTGCGGCAGATTGTATACTGTTCGTGGCAACGGGCAAGCATAAGGCTTGGGGAGTGCGGCGTAGCCTTGAGGGCGAAATATCCGGCGATGCGCCTGCGTCATTTCTTCGCTACCATCCAAATGTTATGGTAATTCTCGATCAGGCAGCGGCAAGTTTGCTGCGTAAGCAATAGGCAAAAGTGGGCGGTTCAAGCTTACGACTTCTTGCGGCGGCGGAAGGGCTTTTTGGCGGGTGCGGCTTTGAGCAGAGCTTCGCAATCGGCTTCGGTCAATTTGTCCGGCTCGGTATCTTTTGGAATGCGGGCGTTTTTCTTGCCATTCGTCACATATGGCCCATATGGTCCGTTAGCGATTTTGATGCCGCTCGGAAATTCTTTGATGTATTTGTTGGCGATTTGTTCGAGTTTTTCGGCGTACAATTCGCGGGCTTCCGCCTCCGAGATTGTCATCGGGTCGCGCGGCTTGATGCTAACAAACGTTTTGCCGACCTGGATGTACGGACCGAAGCGGCCGATGTTGGCCTTGATCTCTTCGCCTTTTTTGGTTTTGCCCACCAGCCGCGGCAGCTTGAACATTTCGAGTGCCTGCTCGAGCGTGACCGTGTCAATTGTCGTGTCGGCCGGCATGGGCGCGAAGGCCGGCTTTTCCTCGTCCTCTGCCTCACCGCGTTGTAACATCGGTCCGTAGCGGCCGAAGCGCGCCAGGATTGGCTTTTTGGTCTTGGCGTCGATGCCGAGCACGCGTGCCTGGGAAACTTCTTGACGGCTGATATCTTCGGATTTTTCGACAAGCGGGTGAAAGCCCTTATAAAAGTTGGCGAGCATTTTGGTCCAGGTTTCTTTGCCATCGGCAATACGGTCGAAATCTTCCTCGACGTTCGCGGTAAAATCATAATCGACGACGCTCGGGAAATATTTGACCAGAAAATCGGTCGTGACTTCGGCGATGGGTGTCGGCACGAGCTTGGCGCGATCGGCGCCGGTTGTTTCTTCATGCGTTTCATCAGTAATCTCGCCTTTGGCCAGTGTGAGTGTTTGTACCTTGCGCTGCTTGCCTTCCAGGTCTTTCTTTTCGATGTAGCCGCGGGTTTGGACGGTCGAAATGGTCGGCGCGTACGTGCTCGGGCGGCCGATGCCGAGCTCTTCGAGTTTCTTTACGAGCGCGGCTTCGCTGTAACGTGCCGGCGGACGCGTGAAGGTTTCGGTTGCGGCCATTTGTGCGAGCGTCAGCTTTTGGCCTTTGGTGATTGGTGGCAATAATGTGTCGTCTTTGCCGCCGCCGTAGACTTTCAGGAAGCCGTCGAAGCGCAAGATCTCGCCCTTGGCCAGCAATTTTTCCGTTCGGGTTGAAATGCCAATCGTCACCTCTGTTTTTTCGGTTTGTGCCGGTGTCATTTGGCTGGCGAGCGCGCGCTGCCAGATGAGCTGGTAGAGTTTTTCGGTGCCCGAGTCATCTCCAGCGGACAGTTTTGCGAAATCGGTTGGCCGGATGGCTTCGTGCGCTTCCTGAGCGCTCGCACTTTTGGTCTTGAACTGGCGGACTTGGGTGTAGTCGGCGCCGTATTGTTTCTTGATAAAATCTTCGGCCGCTTTGATGGCGAAACCGGATAGCGTCGTGCTGTCGGTGCGCATGTACGTGATGTGGCCGGCTTCATACAGCCGCTGCGCGAGCGTCATGGTTTGTTTGACGCTGTAGCCGAGGCGGCGTGAAGCTTCCTGTTGCAAGGTGCTGGTCGTAAACGGTGCGCCCGGGCTGCGCGTGCCGGGTTTTTGGGCGATGTCTTCGACGGTGAAAATCGCATTTTTGACCGATTCCAGCAATTCGCGGGCGGTTTCCAGGTTTGGCAGTTTAGTCTGCAGCTCGGCACTGAAACTTTCGCCGTCAACTTCGAAAATGGCGACGACTCTGAACGAATTTTCAGCCGCAAACACGCGGATCTCGCGCTCACGCTCGACAATCAGACGCACTGCGACCGATTGCACGCGGCCGGCGCTCAAGCCCGTGCGTACCTTCTTCCAAAGCACCGGTGAAAGTTCGTAACCCACAAGCCGGTCAAGGATTCGCCGCGCCTGCTGCGCGTCCACGAGCCGCAAATCAACCGTGCGCGGATTCTCGACCGCATGCTCAATCGCCGTCTTGGTGATTTCGTGGAACACGATGCGCTTGGTTTTTGCCGGGTCCAATTTCAAAGCCTGCGTCAGATGCCAGGCAATCGCCTCGCCTTCGCGGTCCTCATCGCTTGCCAGCCAGACTTCGGCGCCCTTCGCGGCCGCGCGCAGCTCGCTCACCACCTTTTTCTTGTCGCTGCTGATTTCATACGTCGGCGCGAAATTTTTGGCAACGTCAATGTTCAAGCCCTTCTTCGGCAAATCACGAATATGGCCAAAACTGCTTTTGACCGTGAAATCTTTGCCCAGATACTTTTCGATGGTTTTCGCCTTGGCTGGGCTCTCCACGATAACTAAATTTTTGCTCATAGTGTCGCTCTAGCTTATATGTAAACGTTAATAATATGCAAGTTGTGGCGTCCATTGCAAGCTTTTACCCGCGCGATCGCGATAAATTTGCTTGACATCGGTTTCCGGCGGGTGTAAAACGTATACGGAATAAATTTAAGGCAAGACGCCCCAACCACGAGGCCGCTACCTGCAGCAGGAAGCGGTTTTTGTTTGGGGTTTTAAGAGGAAAATTACTATGTCCCGCCCAACGTTAAATGGTAGTTTAGAAACGAATCCGGGCCAGACCATCATACCCCCAGCGTATGGTCCGTCATCCGCTCAGTATGATAGCCAGTTTGTGTGCCTGGATCCGGAATATGGTCCCGAGCACCCCTATCTGCTGCACTCGCCAGATGCGGCAGCACGCATTTATGAACAGTTGCTCCAGTATCACTCGCCAGAAAAAGCGGCGGGGTTGCTTGCAATACTCGGTGCTACGATCCCCAACCATTCATAGGTTTTGGCCGATTTTGAATCCGACCCAAATGCCGGCGAGTGAGCCAACGCCGCCGAGTAAAATGCTGGTAACACTGAACCAGTTGCCGTGAGTCATGGCCGCGCCAACCCACCCGCCAATCGTGCCGCCAATCATCACGCCGAGCCAAATCAGCAGCTTCATGCTTTCAAGTGTAGCATGCGGTTACGCTTAAGCTACAGCGACCACTGGTTGGCGCCGAGGCTGCGGATTTTGCCGGTGATTTCGAGCATCGTCAGGGTTTGATTGAATTCGCCGATTTCCAGCTCGCTTTTTTCGAGCAGCTCGGCGCCAACGCGAATATCTTGGCTAAGCAAATAGATAAGCCGCTGCTCGGTTTTGTTCGCACCTTTCACGGTGCGAGCTTTGATTGCAGGTTTGAGATTGAGCACATGCAGCACGCCGTCTACGCAAGTGACGGGCGTGGCGCCGCTTCGCAGCAAATTATTCGTGCCGACGGACATCTCGCTGGTGATATTGCTCGGCACGGCCAACGCGTCCTTGCCCTGCTCCAGCGCGAAGCGGGCGGTGTGCAAACTGCCGCTTTTCAGCGCGGCTTCGGTGATGAGCAGAGCGTCGCAAAGAGCCGCCACGATGCGGTTGCGCGCCACAAAATTCCAACGGAAAGCAGGAGTATTTTCGGGATATTCACTGATAAGCGCGCCGCCTTGCTCGACGATTTGCTTGGTGAGCGCAGCGTGGCTCGACGGATAGATTTTCTCGACAGGCCCAGGCAAAACGGCCAGTGTAAGTCCGCCGGCGTCCAGTGTTGCCCGATGCGCCAGCGTGTCCACGCCAAGCGCCAAGCCGCTGATAATTACAATTCCCTGCTTGCCAGCTCGCTTGCCAATTGCGTCGTTACGCTGCGTCCGTACGCCGAAACTTTGCGGCTGCCCACAATCGCCACGCGCGGCCGCGCCAGCAATTCGTCCAGCTCGCCCGCGACAAACAGTTCTTTTGGCGGACTGCTGCCCCCGCATGCGGAAATGAAGCGTGACACCTGTACATGAAATGCGGTTTTGAAGCGTGACACTTTTTCTGGATATCGCTCATGGCTACACTGTGTAGATTGCATACTGTGAGAGCATGAAAAAACTACACACACCTCACCAA